>JAJFTU010000166.1 GCA_021372775.1 bacterium
GGTCCGGCGCCCGCGCCGCGTCCCGCGGCGACCGCCGCGCCGGCGAAGGCGCCGGGCGCCGCGGCGCCGCAGACGCCGGCCGCCAAGGGCGCTGTCGCCGCGCAGGCCGCCAAGGGAACGGCCCCGGCGCAGGCGGCGCCGAAGAAGGGGCAGCCGGCGGCGACGCCGGCGCAGGGCGCCGCGGCGGAGAAGGGCGCCTCCCCGGCGAAGGGAACGCCCCCGGCCGCCGCGACTCCCGCGGGCCGGCTCGCGCCGATGCGGCAGAGCGCGGTGGACGCCTACGTCGCCCGCAACTGGGCCGGCGCGGCGGCCGCCGCCGACGCCTACAACGCCGAGTTCGACGCCTCCGGCCTGCCTCGCGCCGGCGTCGATTGGGCGCTGGTCCAGTTCATCGGCGGGCACGCCAAGTTCGAGCTCTGGAAGGCCTCCAAGGACACGTTCAAGTACGACTTCGACCGGGAGGTCCTGGGCGCGATGGAGGCGAGCCTCCGCATCGTGCAGGACGATCTCTTCTTCAAGCACAACGTCCTCGGCTCCGCCTACTTCGAGCGGCTCAAGGCGACCGGCTTCAAGCAGGCCGGGCTCGAGGACGCCGCGTCGTGGCATCTCCTGCGCGCCCTCCTCGCCCGCGGGGAGGAACTGCGGGCCAAGCCGGAGACGCCCGAGGAGCGGACCGCCTTCGCCAAGTACGCGCTGCAGTACATCGGGCGCGCCTTCGAGATGGCGCGGCACTCCGCGGCGCCGGACGTCTACCTCGTCCGCGTGCGCGAGGCCTGCCGGCTCGGCTTCGGCAGCCCCTACGACGACCGCTTCGCCCAACTGCACCAGGTCGTCGGCTTCGACGGCGGGAACGTGCTGGCCGGCGTCCTGTGGCAGACCGGCCTCGACGAGATGAACACCGAGGGGAGCAAGCCGGACGACGTGCTGGACACCTTCCGCCAGGCGGCGAAGGCGACGCGCGGCCCCAAGGAACGGGCCGAGATCCTGCGGCAGATGTCCGACTACGCCAGCCGCCAGGACGAGTTCGACTACAAGCTCAAGGCGGTCGAGTACGGGCGGCAGGCGTTCGCCCTCGACCCGTCGAACAAGGACGTCCAGGCCCAGTACGGGACCAGCCTCCACGTCGTCTCGTACGCCAACTTCAGCTCGGGCAAGTTCCAGCAGGCGCTCGAGTACGCCAAGGAAGCGACCGGCTTCGCCTGGGACGGGGACGAGGTCGCCTACTTCGACCTCTCCCGCGCGCAGGCGAACTTCGGCGACAAGATCGCCGCGCTGACCAACGCCGAGACGGCCTACGACAAGGCGCGGCGCAAGTACGCGCCGGCCGAGGCCGCCCCGTTCCGGCAGAACTTCGTCGCGGTGCTGCGTCAGTTCGGACTCGCCCAGCGCGCCGCGCAGGTCGAGGCCGAGGATCAAGGAGGCCGTCCGTGAAGACGCGCGCTCTGATGCTGGCCGCGGCGGCGCTCGCCGCGGCGGTCGTCCCGGCGGCGGCCGCGACGGCCACGATGGGTCCCGAGGCGGTCAAGGCGGAGGTCGCGACGTTCGACGACCTCTACCGCGCCCTGACCACCTACCACATCCTCCTGCAGGGGGACCGCGCGACGCGGCCGGTCGTCGAGTCGGCGCTGTACGACGTGGAGCGGTACGTCGAGGAGATCGACGGCCGCTACGCGACGGACCAGCTCTTCGTCGCCGACAAGGACGCGCTCGACGAGCTGCGCCTGACCACCGCGAAGGCGCATCTCGAGGCCGCGCTGCTCGACGCGCGCGGCGTGGACATCGAGAGCTCGGTCTCCCACTACGAGAAGGCCGTGGCGCTCTACGGGCCGAACATCGCCGAGTGGGACGTGCGGATTCCGCGGACCGCCCGTCCGGGCACGCTGCCGGGCGCCGTGGACGCCGCCTACGAGATGGCGACGGTGGCCGAGGTGCTCGAGGACCTGAAGAACTTCTGGTCGTCCGGCGTGATGGTCCGGTTCAAGATCCGCGAGTTCCAGCCGGCGCAGCGGGCGACGCTGCGGCTCGAACGGGCCGGCGGGGCGGGGAACGACTTCGCCCGCGCCTCGTTCGACGTCGCGGCGGCGCGCTTCGCGGCCCGCGCGGCGGCGGGGGCGGAGGAGATCCGCGTCGCGCTGCCGGCGGGGAACTACCGGATCGTCTCCGCCGATCCGTCGATCCGGCCGCTTCCGTTCGCGGCGCTGGCCGGAAGCGCCCCCGACGCGGTCGTCCTCAATCCGAACCGCTTCAGCTTCGAGCTGAGCGCCGACGAACGCTGCCGTCCCGAACTGACGCTCAACGGCCTGCCGATCAACGACGTCCGCGACGTGCCGTACGGCGCGTACCGCGTCGTCGCGCCGAAGGGTTGCCCGGAGCGGCTGCCGAACAAGGTCGTGGTGGACCAGAGCCCGAACGTGACGGTCCGCACCGAGCCCGACCGGCTCGACTACGTCCGCGAAGGACAGCCGATCTTCCTCTTCGTGACGACGCCGCCGGGGAGCGTCTTCAAGCTCAAGATGTGAGCGAAAGGGCGCCGCGGAAGCGGCGCCCTTTTCAAGTCAGCCCGAG
Source organism: bacterium (assembly GCA_021372775.1). Taxonomy (NCBI): domain Bacteria; species bacterium. The sequence continues at coordinate 2,566 of JAJFTU010000166.1, forward strand.
GTGCTCGAGGAGGATCCGCGCGCCGAGGACGATCAGCACGATCCCCCCGAGGATCTGCACGTCCCGCTTCGCCCGTCCCTGCAGCAGCGCCTCGAACTCGTACCCCAGCACGACGCCGAGGTAGGAGACGGCGAACGTCACGACGCCGATCACCGCCGCGGGGAGCAGGATCGCCGCGCCGAGCAGCGAGAGGGTCAGGCCGACGGCCAGCGCGTCCACGCTCGTGGCGAGGGCGAGGACGAGCAGGCGCGTCGCGTCGGGGAGCGGCATCGACTCGCCGCGGCGGTGGGCCTGCAGCGCCTCGTGGATCATCCGCGCGCCGAGGAAGGCGAGCAGCCCGAAGGCGACCCAGTGGTCGAAGCCGAGGATCAGGTTGCGGAGCGTCAGCCCGGCCATCCAGCCGACGATCGGCATCGCCGCCTGGAAGCCGCCGAACGCCGACGCGATCCGCAGCGCGCCGCGGTGTCGCCGCCGGTCGAAGCGCAGGCCGCAGGCGACCGAGACGGCGAAGGCGTCCATCGCCAGGGCGAGCCCCAGCATGACCATCGTCGCGAAATCCATCGCGCCGGTCGGGACGGCGTTCGCGGGGGCGGGGAGGTTCATCGCGGCTCCAACATCGGACGCCGAGATCTTAACCGGCGCGCGGCGCGGCCGCCGCGCGGGGCGTCGCGGCGCTCGGGCCGTCGCGGCGCGAGGGGCGTCGCGGCGCGAGGGGCGTTGCGGCGCGCGGGACGCCGCGCTACAAGAGGCGCATGACCAGCGGAAAGATTCCCTTCGACGCCATGGACTGGACTCAAGGCGGCCACCCGCTCGAGCGGAAGAAGCGCGCGGCGGACGGCGCGGCCAGCCTGCTGTTGTTCGCCCCCGGCTTCGCCGACCCGAACTGGTGCGGCGGCGGGCACGTCGGCTTCGTGCTCGAGGGGCGGCTCGGCTTCGAACTGGCCGACGGCCGCAAGATCTTCGCCGCGGCCGGCGAGGGGTTCGCGCTGGCGCCGGGAACGCGCCACCGCGCCTACAACGCGGGCGAATCGGCGGTGCGGCTCTTCATCGTCCCGCGCGGCTGAGGCGCCGCGTCGAGGCGCGGCAGCGACGTCAGCCGCAGGATCAGCGGGATCGTCGTCCCGCCCGAAACCAGCTCGAAGTGCTCGACGCGCGACGCGAAGTAGAGGATCCGCGCCTCGCGCGCCGCGCGGTCGAGCGCCTCGGCCTCCCTTGGCAGCCCTTCGCGCCGCTCGGCCCAACGGCGGTTGCGCGCGAACAGCCGCTCGCAGTGGGACGTGGTCTCGCCGCCGACGAGAATCAGCCGGCGGCCGCGGACGCCGAGAACCCAGTTCCGGAAGTCGTCGTCGTTGTGGTAGAGGCCGTCCACGAGGGCGATCGTCGCGCTGGGCCGCCACGGACCGGCGAGCCACTCGGCGATCGTGCGGAAGGCGCCGCTGTGGCCGACGACGACGAACCGCCCTGTCGGCAGCGGGCGGCCCAAGGCGCGGCGCACCGTGTCGAGCAGGTTCGGCAACGAGCGCCACGGCACCGCGTCGGGGAACTTCGCCGGCGCGGACGGGGCGACGAAGACGGCGTCCACGCCCGACGCGGCGAACTGCTCCGCGAGATGGTTCTTGGTCCACTCGTCGTCGAGCGTCGTGAAGTAGCCGTGGACGTAGACGACGATTCCGGAGCGGGCCGGGTCGTGCCCGGCGGGAATCCAGACGTGCACCGGACCGCGTTCCGTCGCGATCCGCCAATGCGTCCCGCCCGCCTCCGGCTCGCCGGCCGCGCCCACGGCGAGCGCCTCCGCGGCCGCCGGGGCCGGCGCGTCGGCGCGCGCGGACGTCGCCGCGCCGAGCGCCAGGGCGGCGCAGGCCGCGGCGACGAGCGCGCCGCGGACTGGCGTCACGAAGCCGTTCCGGCGCGGCGCGTCACCAGCATGTGGCACCGCTTCTCGCTGTCGAGGTAGCCGTAGCGGAACGGGAGCTTGCGGTGCGGCTGACCGTCCCAGAGGGCGCGGAAGTCGTCGTTGATCGACGTCGAGGCGTCGAGGAACGAGCCGGCGAAGGCGCCGTACGTCGTCTGCTCGAAGCCGGCCGCCCTGGCGACCTTCGGCGGCACGCCGGTGCTGTCCGAGACCATGAAGACCATGTGGTCGAGGAGGCACTGGCGGATCCCCTTGAAGCCGGGGTTCCAGAGCAGGTAGCTCGCCGCCTTGGTCATCGCCGCCACGTCCCCCTTCGCCGCGAGGTGCTTGAGGATCCCCGGCGTCTTCTTGAGCGCGGCGTCGGAGAGGTTGGCGCCGATGTGCCGGTGGACGCGCAGCGGCGCGTTCGGATCCCCCTTGCGGCGGAAGGTCAGCTCGCTGTTGGCGAAGGCGATCGAGAAGTCGGGCGGGGTCCACTTGGCGTGGCGCGGACGGGCGACGCGTCCTTCCGTCGCCGCGATCTCGGCGGCGGAGAGGTAGTGCAGCGAGCCGTCGTCGTTGATCGTGAAGTAGCGCAGCGAGACCGGCTCGTAGCCGTGGACGGCGAGGCCGACGAGGAAGAAGGCGATCTGCCCCGGGATGTCGTTCCGCTGTCCCTTCATCAGGTTCTCGCTCGTGCTGTCGTTCTGCACGAGCAGCCCCGAGATCGACTGCCGCACGAGGTCGAGGCTCTCCTTGAGCCGGTCGGCGTCGAGACCGTCGATGCGGCGCGGGTCGCCGGCCATCTCGAGCGAGAGGGTCGTGATCTCGGTCGCCTCGGGGTAGGTCGTCAGCGCGGAGAGCAGGTCGCCGCCGCCGAACGGGTAGACGACCGTCGTCGGCAGGTTCGCCGGGCGGAGCGCGGCGAGGAACGGCGCGGCGGTGGCGAGGTAGTGGTCGCGGTAGTTGGCGATCTTCTTCGTCATCGCGGCGCAGTGGGCGGCGATCGTCGGCGCGTCGAGGTCGGCCGGCGCCGGCACGGACGGGTCGCAGGCGGCGGCGGCGTAGATCGCGCGCGCTTCCTTGCCGAAGTCCTGCCCCTCGCCGCTCGAGGCCGGCGTCTCCGCCGCGGGGGCGGCGGCGCGGGGGAGCGGGGCGGGGGCCGGCTGCGACGACTCTTCGGCGGCAGGCTCGGCGGGCCGCGGCTCGGCCGGGGCCGGCTCGGCGGCCGGGGCCGCCGGCTTCTCGGGGGCGGCCGCCTCCGGCGCGGGGGCTTCGGGGCGCGGCGGGGCCGCGGCGCGGTTCGACGTCTTGCGGCCGCAGCCGGCGAGCGCGCCGAGCGCGAGGACGAGGGCGAGGATCAAAGCGGAGGGACCGGCCACCGAGCGAAGCAGCTTCACGGATGTCTCCCGGCGCCGCCGGGCGGCGCGGACGGAATCGGACCTTTTCGGGCGCGGATTTTGGCACAGAACTGGAGATCGGGCCGACGAAGCCTCAGAATGCCGCGCCATGAGCAGCGCTGCGGCCAAACTCGGCGTCCGTTCCGGCGTCGGGATCGTCGTCTCCAACATGATCGGCGCGGGGGTCTTCATCAGCGCCGGCTTCATGGCCCAGGACATGGGGCCGGGCACGGTCCTGCTCTGCTGGATCGTCGGCGCCGTGATCGCGCTGGCGGGGGCGCGGGCCTACGCGGCGGTGGCCGAACTGGTGCCCCGCTCCGGCGGCGAGTACCGCTACCTCTCCGAACTGCTCCATCCGTTCCTCGGCTATCTCGCCGGCTGGGGCTCGCTGCTGCTCGGCTTCTCCGCGCCGATCGCCGTCGCCGGGCTCGCCGCGGGGGCGTTCGCGCAGAAGCTCGGCCTGCCGCTCGCGCCGTGGAAGGTCGGCGCGCTGGTGATCGTCCTGCTCGCCGCGCTCCACTCGCTGAACCTGCGCTCGTCGAAGGTGCTGCAGAACACGCTCGTCGGGGCGAACGCGCTGCTGCTCGCCCTGTTCGTCGGCGTGGGGCTCTTCTTCGGCAAGCACGAGTGGCCGACCTGGACCCCGCCGCACGCCTCCGGCGGCTTCCCGCTGTCGGCGTTCATGGGGAGCCTCTTCTTCGTCGCCTTCGCCTTCTCCGGCTGGAACGCGGTCGTCTACGCGGCCGAGGATTTCCGCGAGCCGCGCCGCTCGGTGCCGCGCTCGATGCTGATCGGCTGCAGCCTGGTCGCCGTGCTCTACCTCGTCGTCAACTGGATTTTCGTCGCCAACATCACCCCGGACCAGGCGACGGTCGTGTTCCAGTACGACCAGCAGCGGGTCACGCTGGGCCACCTCATCACGAAGTCGCTGATCGGCGACTCCGGGGCGGCGGGGATGTCGATCCTCACCATCGTCGCCTTCGCCTCGGCGATGAGCGCGATGACCTTCGCCGGGCCCCGGACCTACGCCGCGATGGCCAAGGACGGCTTCCTGCCGCGCATCTTCGCCGGACGCGAGGGACGTCCGCCGGTCGCGGCGGTTTGGCTGCAGGCCCTGATCGCGCTCTTCTTCACCTACTACTACCAGGACAACCTCTCGGCCGTGATGGGGAACGTCGGCGCGATCCTCACGCTCTTCGCCGCCCTGACCACCGCGTCGCTCTTCAAGGTCCGCTTCTTCTCGCCGAAGCGTCCCGGCCCGCGCCCCGGCGCGCTCGCCCTCGCCGCGGCGTCGGTCCACGTCCTCTTCTCGGCGTGGATGCTCTACTTCGGCGTGCGGCACACCGAGACCCACCTTCTGGTCTGGGTCGGGGCGGTCGCCGTCGCCGCCTTCGCCGCCTATTGGGGCACGCTGCGCTGGCGCCGCGCCGTGGCCTGAACCTCTCGCGCGGAGCGGCGGGGAGTAGAATCGCGGCGTGGTTCCCGAGACGCCCCCTCTGTCGCCGCGCGAGCCGGATTCTGCTAGCATCCCGCCCTCCGGACCGGAGGGCGCCGCGCGGGTTCTGGCGCGGATCCTGCGGCAGGCCGCGCCGTACATGGCGGCGGCCTCGACGCTGACCGCGGCGGTCGTTCTCGGCGCCTTCGGCGGCTGGTGGCTCGACGAGCGCTGGGGCACGGGGCCGTGGCTCGCGACGGCCGGGGTTCTGCTCGGCGCGGCGGCGGGGCTGGCGCAATTGGCCCGCGTCGCGCTCGGGGCGGGGCGCAAGAAGGGGTAGCATTGTCGTTCGCGGCGGCGTTGGCGCTGGCGGCGGCCCTCAGCTATTCGGGCTGCGCGCTCGTCGGGGCGGCCGCGGGGCCGCGGCGGGAGGAATTCCGCCGCTTCGTCGTTCGCCGGGCGGCGCAGTTCCTCGGCCGGACGGCGGTGGTGCTGGCGGTGATCGGCGCCGCGGTCGCATGGGACCGCGAGGCCGCCGCCGCCGCGACGGTCGGCGCGCTCGCCGGATGGGGCGCGGCCGCGGCGCGGGCTTACGGCGCGGAACGGCGGAACGCCGCCGAACCGCGCGGGAACGGAGGAACGACCGGATGATCCTCGCCGCGGAACTGGACGCCGGCCAGCGCATCATCGAACACGTGGCCGACGCCCCGCCGTTCGTCGAAGGCGCTTGGTGGAGCCCGACGAAGGCGGTCGTCTGGATGGCCTTCGCCGCGGTCCTCGTCGTCGTCGGCGTGCTGCTCGCCGCCCGCGGCTACGACCGGAACGGCGTGCCGCGCACCCGCTGGTCGCAGATGCTCGACCCGTTCGTCGAACACTTCTACCGCGACGTGGCGCTGCAGTTCTCCGGCGCGAAGTACGCCAAGGCTGTCGCGCCGCTGCTGCTCACGTTCTTCTTCTTCATCCTCGTCTCCAACCTGCTCGGCCTGCTGCCGATCTCCGACGTCCTCGGCTTCGTCGGCGGCTTCTTCCTGCCGCACGACTCGGTCTTCATGCGCAAGATCGTCGAGGGCTCCTCGACGCCGACCGGCAACTTCAACGTGACGATGACGCTCGCCGCGATCAGCTTCATGGCGGTCGTCGTCTTCGGCTCGCGCCAGTACGGCGTCGTGGGCCACTTCGCCCATCTCGCGCCGAAGAACGCGCCGTTCGTCGTCCGCTGGTTCCTGCTGCTGCCGATCGAGACGATCTCGATGTTCGTCAAGCCGTTCGCCCTGACGATGCGACTTGCCGCCAACATGACGGCCGGCCACATGGGGCTTCTGGCTCTCCTGATGATGATCTTCCTGCTCAAGAGCGCGGCCGTCGGCGTGCCGGTGGCGCTGCTCGCGGTCGGCATCATGATGCTGGAGATCATCGTCGCCTTCGTCCAAGCCTACGTGTTCGCCCTGCTCTCGGGCGTGTTCATCGGCATGGCCATCCACTCGCACTGAACCCTCACCTCAAGGAGCGCTCGCACATGAACAGGTTCCTCAAGGTCGCCGCCCTGCTGCTGATCTTGGTCTTCGCCCTCGCCCCCGCGGCCCTCGCCGCCGACGAAGGCGCGGCCCCGGCCGTCGCCAAGGCCGCCAAGCCGCTCGACCTCGCCGGGTTCGGCGCCGCGATCGCCGCCGGCCTCATCGCCATCGGCGCCGGCTACGGCATCTCGAAGTTCACGGCCGCGGCGGCCGAAGGGATCTCGCGCCAGCCGTCCGCCGCCTCGAGCATCCAGGGCGCGGTCAACCTGCCGCTCTTCCTGCTCGAAGGCGTCGCGATCATCGCGCTGGTCGTCTGCCTGCTCGTCGTCTTCGTGCGGCAGATCTGACGATGACTCCCGCCCTCGTGCAATTGGCGTTGCTCGCCGCCGAGGGGGGCGAGGAAGGCGGCAACCCGCTGCTCAAGGTCAGCCCGGGTCTCTGGATCTGGACGCTGATCATCTTCCTGCTGCTGTACCTCGTCCTCCGCAAGTGGGGCTTCGGCAAGATGATCGAGAAGCTCGACGCGCGCGACGAGGCGATCCGGGGCGCGATCGACGACGCCGCCAAGCAACGCGCGGAGGCGGAGACGCTGCTCGCCGAACAGCGGGCGCTGCTCGAGCAGTCGCGCAAGGACTCCGCCGCCGCGACGGCGGCGGCGCAGGAACAGGCGGCCGCGGAACGGCGGCGGATCGTCGCCGAGGCGCGCGAGGAGTACGAGAAGATCGTCGCCCGCGGCCGGTCGCAGATCGAGCAGGAAACGAGCGCCGCCTTGGCCAAGGTCCGCGGGGCCGCGGCCGATCTCGCCCTGGAGGCCGCCGGCAAGCTCGTCGGCCGCACCCTCGACGAGCCCGCGCAGCGCGCGTTGGCGCAGAAGTTCATCGACGAGATCGAACGTAAGAACTGACGCGCTTCTGGTTTTCGCGGCGGTCCCCCGCGCCCTCGCGGCGCGCGGGACCGCCTTTTTCGTCAGGCGGACGTCGCCGCGTCCTCGGCGCCGAGCAGGTCCCTCGACGCCCGCGCGAGCCATTCCAGCCAGCGGGCCATTTCGGACTCGGGGTGGCCCCCCGGCGCCCAGAGCACGAAGAGCAGCGCGCGCGACCCTTCGTCCACCGAGGCGCGGAGCGAGTCGGAGGAGGGATTGCCGAACGGGCCGCGGGCGTCGAAGAGGGCGAACCGCCCCTCGAGGTGGATCTCCCCCTTGCGGATCCCTTCGTAGCTCTCGCCGGCGCGGCCGACCCGCGCCTCGATCGGCCCGTCGAGCTTGTCGCGGTCGTACAGCCCGACCGGCAGGCCGTGGAGGACCGCCCAGAGGTTGGCGAGATCGACGGCCGGATGGACGCGCGGGAACGGATCGCCGCGCAGGATCCGGCGGGTCAGCGCCTCGGGGCTCGGCCGGGTCTTCGTCGGGTCGAGCCCGATCGCCCGATAGAGCTCGCGGGCGGGGCGCAAATGGGGGATTTCGCCCGCGGTCCTTCCGGCGAAGCGGGCGGCCAGCGCCGCCGTCTCGCGGGCGATCGCCGCGTCGAGCGCCGCCGGATCGGCCGGGGCGCCGAGGCGGGCCGTCGCCCAACCGAGGCGGAGACGGCCGTTCAGTTCCGGGTGGACCGCGACGCTCGGCGCTCTCTCGTCCATCGGATTCGTCCTCGCCGCGCGGGTCTGCGTTTCGTCGCGCCCGCCGGGACCGCGGGGCCGCGGGTTCGTCCTCGTCCGCGCCGGGCGACGCGCGGCGCCGAGTATAGGACCGGCGTCCCTATTTTCGTCCTCTGCGCCTACAATGCGGCCCTATGGCTGCCGAAGGCGAAGTCCGCACGTTTGGTCGGTACGAGGTGCTCCGCCCGCTTGGCCGGGGCGCCGTGGGCGAGGTTTTTCTGGCGCGCGACCCCGCGCTGGGACGCGAAGTGGCGGTGAAGACGCTCGCCGGCCTCGACGCTCTTCCCGAGGGGGAGCGCGAAGAGGCGCGGGTCCGCTTCCTGCGCGAGGCGCGGGCGGCGGCCGGCCTGTCGCATCCGCACATCGTGACGATCCACGACGTCGGCGAAGCCGACGGCGTGCCGTTCATCGCGATGGAGTTCCTCGACGGAACGACCCTCGACCGCTACACGAAGTCGGGGCACCTGCTGCCGCCGCCGAAGGTCCTCGAGATCGGCGTGCAGGCGGCGCTGGCGCTCGACGAGGCGCACAGGCGCGGGATCGTCCACCGCGACATCAAGCCGGCCAACTTGGTCCTGCTGTCGGACGGCGGCCTCAAGGTCGCCGACTTCGGTCTCGCCAAGGGGCCGGAGAGCGGCCTCACCGCGCGCGACACGATCCTCGGCACGCCGAACTACATGTCGCCGGAGCAGATCGCCGGGCGCGACCTCGACGGCCGCACCGATCTCTTCTCCCTCGCCGTCTCGCTCTTCGAGCTGCTGGCCGGACGGCGGCCGTTCGGCGGCGACACCGTTTCCTCGGTCCTCTACCGGATCGTCAACGACCCGGCCGAGCGTCTCGCCGCGGCGAACCCGGAGATGCCCGCCGCGCTCGACGCGCTGCTCGACCGCGCCCTCGCCAAGGATCCGGAGAAGCGTCCGGCCACCGGCGGGGACTTCGCGCGGGAGCTGGCCGCGATCCTCGAGACGATGGGCGGCGTCCCCGCGCACCTGCGGCTTCCGCCGCCGGGAGAGCCGGGTAACGGCGCGCCGGCGCGGACGAAGCTCGGCGAGCCGCCGGCCGGATCGCCGCCGGCGCACGGCAGGAAGATCTACGTCGCGGTCGGCGCGGCGCTGTTGGCCGCGATCGTCTGGACCGCGCCGGTCTGGGGCGGTTTCGATCCGCTGGGCGGCGCGCGGAAGCCGGTCGAACACGGCCTCTCGTCGCTCCTCGGCCCGGTGGGGCGCGCGCTCTGCGTGACGCCCTCCGAGCGGACCGTGATCGTCGAGACCGATCCGCCGAACCTCGAACTGTCGGTTTCCGGCGTCGGAGCGCGCGTCGCCGGGCCGGGGAAGATCGTCGTCGCCGCCGACGCGAAAGGGCCGATCGCCGTCAAGGCGGGGGACGACTGCCGCGCCGCCGAGGCGTCGATCGATCCGGAGCGGCCGCCGGAGCGGATCCGCTTGGCCGCGGCCCCGCGCCGGATTTCCGCGCGCGTCGGCAGCGAACCGGCGGGCGCCGCGGTGTCGGTCAACGGCGAGCCCCAAGGCGGGGCGACGCCGCTGGAACTGACGCTGCCGGCCTGCCAGGCGAACACCGTCGAGCTGACCGCCCCGGGGCGTTCGCGCGTCGAGGTCCAGCTCGGCTCGAAGGAACCGGCCGACGCGTGGCGGCTCAAGCTCGCCGCGGTCAAGCTCCCCGCCGCTCCCGCCGGAGCGGGGGCGGGGGAGGAGCGGCCGGCGACCGGGCGGGCCGCGATCCCGGCGCCGCCGGGCTACCGCGCCGACGTGCTGCTTCGCGGCAAGAAGGTCGGCGAGGCGGGACGGCCGCTGACCCTGCCCGCGGGGAAGCAGACCCTCGCCCTCGTCAACGACGAGATCCTGCTGCGGCGCGAGGTTTCGATCGACGTGCCGGCCGGCGGCTCGGCCAAGGCGGACGTCGATTGGCCGCGCCTCGGCGCGCTGACGATCCGCTCCGCGCCGCCGGGCGCCAAGGTCTTCGCCGTTCCCGCCGGCGGCGGCGCGCCGATCGAAATGGGCGCGACGCCGATCAACCAGGCGCCGGTCGTCTCCGGGGCGTACGAGATCACGCTCGAGCACCCGACGACCGGGAAGCGGGTCACGCGCGGCGAGACGGTCCGGCCGGACGCGACGACGACCTTGAAGATCGCGCAGGAGGATTGGCGTTGAGCCGACGCTTCGCGCCGTCGGCGCAGCCCGCGTCGCCGGCGATGCCCGCGTTGCCCGCATTGCTGGCGTCGCTGGCGCTGTCGGCGCTGCCCGCGCTGCTGGTCTCGCTGGCGCTGTCCGCGCTGCCGGCCGCGGCCCAGACCCCCGCCGGCGCGCTGCTGGAACGGCAGCTTCGCGCGGCGCAGGAACTGGAGAAGGACGGCCAGGCGGACGCGGCGCGCCAGGCCTTTCAGCAGGTCGTGGACGCCGCGCCGGACGGGCCGCAGGCCCCCGACGCCCTCTTGGGGCTCGCGCGCCTCGCCTGGCCGGTGGACGACCCGGCGCGCGTCGGCGCCGGCGCCGTCGATCCCCGCGTCCTCGAGGCGGCGCGCGCGCCGCTGGAGACGATCCGGAAGAAGTTCGCCTCGTCGCCCGCGGCGCCGGAGGCGCTGTGGCGCCTCGCGCTGCTGCGCCTCGAGCCGTCGGCCCCCGACTGCGACCTCGAGCAGGCGCTGGCCCTCGTCACGACGCTGCCGACCGTCTACCCCAACTCGCCGCGCGCGGCCGAGGCGCTGGCGCTCGCCGCGCGGCTGCAGCTCGAGGCGGGACGTCCGGAGCGGGCGCGCGGGCAGGCGTTCCGGCTGCTCGCGGAATGGCCGGAGCACAAGAGCGCCGCGCAGGCGTTCGTCGTTCTCGGCTTGGCCGCGGCCCGCGCGGGCCGCACGGAAGAAGCTCTGGCGATGTTCGGCCGGGCGCGCGTCGTGGCCGAAGGGCGCGATCCGGCGGCCGCGGCCGCCGCGTCGTCGCTCGCCGCGGCGCTCGACCGCGTCGCCTTCTCCGCGACGCGCGGGGCGCGTCCGCTGGAGATCGACCGCGCCGCGCAGCCGGTCGTCTTCCCCGGCAAGGCGAAGGCCTTGCGCGCCCTGCCCGACGGCGGCCTCGTCGCCGCGATCCCGTCCGAGGGGCAGATCGTCGCCGCGGGGGGCGCGGCCGCGGGGGGCGGCAAGCCGCTGCCCGACGTGCTGGCGCTGACCCTCGACCGTTGGGGCCGTCTCTGGGCCGCGAACGAGCAGCTCGTCGCTCCGCCTCCGGGCGCCGGCTCGCTGCCGCTGCCCGAGCGGACGGAAGTCGTCGCGATCGCCGCGGCCGGGCCTCGCGGCCTGTGGGTCGCCGACGGCCGCGGACGGCGCGTCGTGCGTCTCGAAGCGGGCAAGGGGATCGTCGCCACGGCGCGGTTGCCGGAACGGGCCGATCCGCTGTCCCTGGCCGGCGACGGGCAGGGAGGCGTGTGGGTGCTCGACGGCCGCTCGGCCTCGCTGATCGACGTCGCCGAGGACGGCTCGGCGCGGGCGACGATCGCGCTCGGCGCGGCGGCGAAGGATCCGGTGAGCGTGGACCGCGACGAGCTCGGGGATCTCTACGTCCTCGACGCCGACGCCCCGGCGCTCCTGATCTTCGACGTCAAGGGAAAGCTCGCGGTGCGGCAGCCGC
>JAJFTU010000167.1 GCA_021372775.1 bacterium
GCTCAGCACCGTCCTCAGCTTCGCGCTGATCGGCACGGGACTCGTCGTCCGCACCTTCCGCAGCGCCGGGCTGCACTTCTCCGCGGCGCGCGCGCGGGAGATGCTGCGGTTCGGCGCGCCGTTCGTCGTCGCCAACCTCGGGGCGTTCGTCCTGACCTTCTCCGACCGCTACTTCCTCAAGGCGTACGCCGACCTCGGCGCCGTGGGGATCTACGCCCTCGGCTACAAGATGGGGTTCCTGCTCTGGGCCTTCGCGGTGGCGCCGGTGATGAGCATCTGGGAGGCGCAGCGGTTCGAGCTGGCCAACCGCGGGGCGGAGAAGGAGGCGACGAAGCGGCTCTTCCTGACGTTCAACACCGTCCTGATGTTCGTCGCGCTGGGGATGACGCTGTTCGCCCGCGACGTCTTCCGCCTCATGTCCGACGCCGCGTTCTGGGACGCCTACCGCGTCGTGCCGGTCGTCCTCGCCGCCTACATCGTCCAGGCGTGGACCGCGCTCTGCAACTTCGGCGTGCTCTACGCGAAGGAGACGAAGCACCTCGCGCGGGGCGCGGTCTGGTCGGCGGTCCTGATCATCGCGCTGAGCTTCGCCCTGATTCCGACGTTCGGCGGGATGGGCGCGGCCTGGGCGACGCTGCTGGCGTTCGTCCTCCGCTTCTGGATCGTCTACCGCGCGTCGCAGCGGCTCTGGCCGCTCGACTACGCGTGGGGGCGGGTCCTTCCGCTCTGCGGCCTCGCGGCGCTCTTCGTCGCGCCGGTCTACCTCGTGTCGATCGAGAGCGTCCCGCTGTCGCTGGCGTTCGACGCCTTCGTGATGCTGGCGTTCGTCGCCACGGCGTCCGCGCTGCCGTCCGTCGGCGGCGACTTCCGCGCGGCGGCGCTGCTGGTCCTCAAGAAGCGGCAGAAGGCGTTCCGCTTCGGCGAATAGGTCGTCGCCGGCGCCGCGGGACCGGGTCGGGCGAAGCGGCCCGCGCCGCGGCGTCCGAGCCCTTCGCCTCGTACCTTCCAACCTCGTCGCGGACGGCCGCGGCTCGTCGGCCGTCGCGGAACGTTTGCGCGGCGGGTTCGGAGGACGCCGGGCGCCGCGCGGAGACGCGAAGATGTCCGGCGCAGAGACGCCGATCCGCGCCATCCTCGACGCCAACGTCGGATTCAGGACGCCGGATCTCTGGCTCGACTACGCGGCGCGGCACGCCTTCGAGCGGGTCGCCGCGGCGCGCGTTCCGCTCTGCCCCGACTGCGGCGAGCCGCCGCTGCGCCGGCTCGGCCAGTACGTCTACTACAGCACGCTGATCCACCTGAAGGAGTGCGGCGTCTGCGGCTTGATCTGGGCCGACGCGCGCATCGACCCGGAAGTGACGCGGCGCCACTTCGAGCGCGCCTACAAGGACGACGAGTACTTCGCGGCGCGGCGGGCGATCTACCGGCACCTGGCGCGGATCGTCGACCGCCGGGCGCCGCCCGGCGGACGCGTCGTCGACCTCGGCGGCGCGGTCGGCCATCTCATGGCGCTCTTGGCGGCGAGCCGCCCCAACCTGAAGATCGTCGTGTGCGACGTCTCGAGCAGGGCGGCGACGATCGCCCGGGAGCGGTTCGGCCTCGAGACGGTCTGCGGCGGCTTCGAGACGCTCGCGCGCGGCGCGTCGCGCTTCGACGTCGTCGTCCTGAGCGACGTGCTGTACTACGAGCCGCGCTTGCCGTTCTTCTGGTCGGCGCTGCCGCGAATTCTCGAGGAGGACGGCGCCGTGGTTCTCCGCGTGCCGAACAAGCTGCGCGCGATCCGCGCCGCTCAGGCGGCGCGCCGCGCGTTCTCCTCCCGCCCCCGACTGTTGCGCCAGGACAGGATCCCGTTCTTCAACCCGGAGCACATCTTCGTCTTTTCGAGACGGTATCTCGCCGCGCGCCTGCGGGGACTCGGCTTCGAAACGGTGCGCGTTCATCCATCGCCTCCGCTCGGCGGAGGCAGGGCGCGCGACGCGGCGGCGCGCGTCCTGTATCTCGTCGCGCGGTGCGCGGCGGGCGCGACGGGCGGCCTGCTCGCGCCGACGCCCGGCATCGTGATCGAGGCGGCGCGCGCGCCGCGGGCGAAGAAGGCGGAGCGGAGACTCAGCGGCGGGCCGTCGTCGTGACGTGGTCTCCGGAATCTCCGCGGGCGCCCGCGGTTCGACGCCCGCCGAGCCGACGCCGCAGCGCCGCGCCGACGAGCCGGCCCCACGGCGCGACGGGGCCCCAGCCGGACGTCCAGCCGAAGGCGGCGCGGGGACGTTCCAACAGCTCGTCGTACGCCGCCGCGAGTTCCTGCACGTTGCGCTGAATCGTGAAGCGCTCCCGCACCAACGTCCGCCCCGCCTCGCCGAGGCGGCGGCGCAGCCCGGGGTCGTCCACCAGCGCGCGAAGCGCGGCGGCGAGCGCGGGCGGGTCGTTCGGCGGGACGAGCAGGCCGGTCGCGCCGTCCCGCACCTGCTCGACCACGCCGCCGACGGCGGTCGAGACCACCGGCACGCCGAAGGCCGCGGCTTCCGC
>JAJFTU010000168.1 GCA_021372775.1 bacterium
CCGCGGCGGGCGCGGCGCTGACCGCTTCGTGACAACCGTTCGGCAGCATAGCCTCGGCCGCGGCGGCGCCGCGGACGGAGGTGTCTGGTCATGGGCGCGAAGATTCTGGGCATCGGGGCGGCCGTCCCGTCGAAGCTGCTCACCAATGCCGATCTCGAGAAGATGGTCGATACCAGCGACGAGTGGATCGTCACCCGCACCGGCATCCACGAGCGGCACATCGCCCCGCCGGGCGTCGAAGGGTCGGACCTCGCCGGGATCGCGGCCCGTCAGGCGCTCGAGGCGGCGGGAGTGCCCCCGGAGGAGATCGACATCCTGCTCGTGGCGACGGCCACGCCGGAGACGATCTACCCCTCGACCTCCTGCTGGGCGCAGCCGAAGATCGGCCTGCCGCAGATCCCCTGCTTCGACATCGGCGCCGGCTGCTCCGGCTTCATCTACGCCTACATCGTGGCCAACAGCCTCGTCGCCTCGGGCGCGGCGCGGAAGATGCTCGTCGTCGGCGCCGAAATGCTCACGCGCGTGACCGACTGGGAAGACCGCAACACGTGCGTGCTGTTCGGCGACGGCGCGGGGGCGATCGTCCTCGGCCCCGGCGCGGCGGACGACGGACTGATCGCCTCGACGTGGGGGGCGGACGGCAGCCTCGCCAACCTCCTGATCCAGCCGGCCGGCGGCACGAAGCTGCAGGCCAGCCACGAGACGGTGGAGAAGCGGCTGCACACCGTGCACATGGCCGGCAACGAGGTGTTCCGCTACGCGGTCAAGGCGATGCAGCAGGCGACGCTCGACGTGATGGAGAAGGCGGGCGTGACGGCCGACGACATCGCGCTGTTCATTCCCCATCAGGCGAACCTGCGGATCATCAAGGCCACGGCGGAGCGGGCCAAGTTCCCGATGGAGAAGGTCTACGTCTCGATCGGCCGCTACGGCAACACGTCCTCGGCCTCGATCCCGACGGCGCTGCGCGACGCCTACGCCGAAGGGCGCGTCAAGAAGGGCGACCTCGTCCTCTCCGCCGCGTTCGGCGCCGGCCTCACCTGGGCGGCCGCGCTGTTCCGCATCTAAGGACGCCGGCGCCCCGCGGGGGGCGCCGCTTCCCGGCCTTCCCGAGGGCGCGCCCGCGCGGCGCGCCCTCTTCTTTTCCGCGCCCCGGCGGCCGCGCGTTCCGCGATAGACTCCGCGGCGACGGCGCCTCGCGGCGTCGAGGGGAGGAAGAGATGGGGCGGGAGAAGGGCCGAAACGAAGGCGCCCGGCGGGCGAACGCGCGCCGCGCGTTGCTGGCCGGGCTGGCGCTGTGCTGCGCCGCGGGATCGTCCGCGGCGTTCGGCGCGACCGGCGCGGCGTGGTGGTTCGGCGCCGGCGCGTCGCGCGTCGTCGTCGATTCGCTCGACGACGCGTCCCCCGCGCCCGGGACGACCACGCTCCGCGCCGCGCTCGACCGCGTCCGCTCCGGCGGGACGATCACCTTCGCGCGGTCGCTGAACGGCGGAACGATCCACCTGACGGTCGTCGGCACGGAGCACGCGCTGCTGCGCGGCGAGACGTACGTGAACAACCAGTTCGCGGCGTTCGCCGAGCGGGACTTCGGCGCCGCGGCGCTCTACGCGCGCAAGAACGTGACGATCGACGCCTCGGCGCTCCCCGACGGGATCACGGTCGCCTGGGCGGGAAGCGCCTCGACGCCGGCGCGCGTCCTCGCCCTCTTCGGCGACCTGACGATGAACAACGTGACGATCGTCGGCGGCCGCAGCGTCGCCGCGCCGCTCGACTCGAGCGACCAGCCGTACACGCTCGCGCGCGGCGGCGGCCTCGCGGTCTGGGGAACGGCGCGCCTGACGCGCTGCACGATCGCCGACAACCGCGTCGAGGGGGACCTCGTCGGCAGCCGCGACCGCGGGGCCTTCGGCGGCGGGCTCTTCGCCGACCGCGTCCTGCTCTCGGACTGCGTGGTGAGCGGCAACGCGGCGCGCGGCTTCGGGGCCGCGGGAGGCGGGGTCTACGCCGTCGGCGGCGTCTCGACGCCGGGGCGGGACTCGGCGATCGTGCGCTGCGCTTTGACCGGCAACCGCACGGTGGGGGAGCATTCCTACGGCGGCGGCGTCTTCGCCGGGGGCGGCGGGCCGGGGCGCAACGAGACGCTGTCGATCAGCGACAGCACCGTCGCGCGCAACGCCGTGCTCGACAACCCGGACCTCCCCGAGATCCGGATGGCGCAGTACTACTACCGCGGCGGCGGCGTCTACATGACCAACGGCTCGCTGCGGCTCGACCGCTGCACGATCGTCGAGAACGCGGTGACGGGATGGCCCGCGGTCTTCTCCGGCAAGCCGAACATGGGGGGCGGCGGCGTGGCGGCGACGATCGGCAACGCCCACGTCGTCGATCGGCTCGTCGTCTCCGACTCGATCGTCGCCGGCAACACGGTCCGCGGCGAAGCGGACGATCTCTACAGCGGCTCGCTGATGCAGTTCCACAGCGCCGGCTGGAACCGGATCGGCAAGCTCGACCTGAGCCAGATGCTGGTCCCGATCCCGGCGTGGATGTTCCTCGCCCGCGACCATTGGCCGAAGGAGGGAGACCGGGACGGCGTCGCCCTCGCCGACGCGGTCGCGGTCGATCAAGCGGCGCTGCATCCGACGATCGTCTCGATGGGGACCGACGAAGGGGCGCACGCCGTGTTGTGGTATCCGCCCCGCGCCGCGGCGGCCGCGCAGATTCCGCCGGGCCTGCGCATCGTGCGGTACACCTTCGCCGGCTACGCGCAGACGGAGGGGCGCGACGGCCGCTTCCTCGCGGCGGTCGTCGCCTACCTGCGGCGCGCGCACGCGGCGGAGCTCGGCGCCGACTTCGGGAGCCAGTTCGGCGACCTCTCGGGGATCACCTTCAAGCCGGTCTCGAACACCTGGCCGGCCGATCCGGACAACGCGGCGTGGATCCAGTTCTGGCACAACCTCGACGCCGCGATCGCCGGGCGGCTCGGCGCCGCGCCGCTGAACGACGAGTTCTGGGCCGGATTCGCCCCCGCTTCCGCGGAGGCCGGCGCGCCGCTGACCGTGCGGCGCGGGTTCACGTGGGTCGTTCCTTCGCCGATCGACCAGCGCGGCCGGCGCCGCGCCGGGGGCGCCCGCTCCGCGGTCGGCGCCGTCGAGCCCTGAGCCCGCGCCGAGGCGCCGCGGCAAGAAAAAGGGCCGCCCCTCGCGGGGCGGCCCTTTCATCGCTTGGAACGAATCCGCGCGTCAGTGCTTGCGGGACTTGACGCCGAACGCGTAGCCGGCCGCGATCGCCTTCTTGTTGATGTCGATCAGGGCCTTCTTCTTGATCAGCGAGTTGAGCGCGGCGATGCAGGTCTCTTCGGAGAAGATCCCCGTGTACCCCGCGTAGGCGCCGAGCATGATCATGTTCGCCAGACGGGCGTTCCCCATCTCGGCGGCGATGTCGCTGGCCGGCACCTCGAACACCTCGAGGTCGGTGCGGGTCGGCTTCTCGGGCACCATCGACTTGTTGGTGATCAGCAGGCCGCCCTGAACCATCTCGTGCTCGAACTTCTCGACCGAGGGCTGGTTCATCGCCACGACGACCGTCGGGCGGCTGATGACCGGCGCGCCGATCTCTTCCTCGCTGACGTTGACGTGGCAGTGCGCCGTGCCGCCGCGCATTTCGGGGCCGTACGACGGCATCCAGCTGACCTTGCGCCCTTCGAGCATGCCGCACTGCGCGACGCCGAGGCCGAGGAGCAGCACGCCCTGGCCGCCGAAGCCGGAGATCTTGAGCTGCGGGTTGGCGTACTTCGCGGCGGCCGGAGTCGCCGCCGGGCGGGTTTCCTGTCCGTGGGTCTCGATCCGCAGGAGCTCGTGGTACTTCTCGCGCGGCGGAGGCTGCGGCGGCTCGTACGGCTCGAACGGCTGGTCCAGCTTGTCCACGAAGACCTTGAGCGGGAAGTACTGGGCCTGCTTCTCGAGGATGAACTTCTGCGAGTCCGGAGGCGTCATGCCCCAGTTCGTCGGGCACGCCGAGAGGACCTCGACGAAGGTGAAGCCGCGCCGTTCGATCTGCGCGTTGAGGGCCTTCTTCACCAGCCGGCGGACGTTGTTCGTCTCCTTGGCGCCGGAGAGCGCGCCGCGGGCGACGAAGACCGGGGCCTCGAGCTGGGAGACGATCTCGCACATCCGGAGCGGGTAGCCCATCGTGCGGACGTCGCGGCCGGCCGGGCAGGTCGTCGTCACCATCCCCGGGAGGGTCGTCGGCGCCATCTGGCCGCCGGTCATCCCGTAGATGGAGTTGTTGACGAAGAAGACCGCCATGTGCTCGCCGCGGTTGGCGGCCTGCAGGATCTCGTTGAGGCCGATGGCCGCGAGGTCGCCGTCGCCCTGGTACGAAATCATGATCGTGTGGGGGCGGACGCGGACCGCGCCGGTCGCCACGGCCGGAGCGCGGCCGTGCGCCGACTGGATGTTGCCGACGTCGAAGTAGTAGTAGGCGAAGACCGAGCAGCCGACGGGGCTGACGAGGATCGTGCGGTCGCGCTGATCAAGCTCGGCCAGCGTCTCGGCGACGATCTTGTGCAGCTCGCCGTGGCCGCAGCCCGGGCAGTAGTGGGTCACGTCGTGGTTGCCCGGCTTGCGGTCGAACTTCTTGTAGAAGGCGGGCGAACGCTGGAGGAACGGTTCGTACTGGGGGGCGCTCACCGCACACCTCCTTCTTTCGCGATGCGGCGGATGGCTTCGTGAACCTCTTCGACGCTCACCACCATGCCGCCCATGCGGTTGACCAGCGACACCGGCACGCGGTCGTGCACGGCGAGGCGGATGTCTTCCATCATCTGGCCGTTCGAAAGCTCGACGCTGACGATGTGCTTCACCTGACCGGCCAGCTCGTTGAGGCGGGTCTTCGGGAACGGCCAGAGGGTGATCGGGCGGAAGAGGCCGACCTTGATCCCCTCGGCGCGCGCGCGGGCGACCGCGGAGCGGACGACGCGGGAGACGATGCCGTAGGCGACGAGCAGGATCTCGCAGTCGGCGGTCTGGAGCTCGGCCGACATCTGCTCGTTGGCCTCGATCTCCGCGTACTTGTCCTGCAGGTGGAAGTTGTGCTTCTCGAGATCCTCGGCCTCGAGGAAGATCGAGGTGACGAGGTTCTCGCGCGTCGCGGCGTCGCCGCGGACCGCCCAGTCCTTCTCCGCGGGCTCGGGCACCGGCTCGGGGAAGCTCACCGGCTCCATCATCTGGCCGATGTTGCCGTCGGCGAGCAGGAAGACCGGCGTGCGGTACTTGTCGGCCGTCTCGAACGCCTTCATCGTCAGGTCGCACATTTCCTGGCCGCAGTTCGGGGCGTAGACCGGGTTCTTGTAGTTCCCGTGTCCGCCGAGGCGCACGACCTGGTTGTAGTCGCCCTGCTCGGGAGCGATGTTCCCGAGGCCCGGGCCGCCGCGCATGATGTCGGCGACGACGCAGGGCAGCTCGGCGCCCGCGAGGTAGGAGATCGCCTCCTGCATCAGGCTGATGCCGGGGCCGGAGGAAGCGGTCATGCAGCGCGCGCCGGCGGCGGCCGCGCCGTAGACCATGTTGATCGAGGCGGTTTCGGACTCGGCCTGGACGAACGTGCGCCCGAGGGCCGGGAAGTCCTTCGCCGCGCCTTCGGCGATTTCGCTCGCCGGGGTGATCGGGTAGCCGAAGTAGGCGCGGCAGCCGGCGAGCAGCGCGCCCTTCACGATCGCCTCGTTCCCCTTGATCAGAATCGGCGGACGCGCCGCCGCGGAACCATTGGAAGCCATCAGGCACCTCCCGTGCGCCCGCGACGAGCGGAGCGCACGCGACGAACGCCGGAATTCGGGCCGGGCGGATTGAAGTCGCCCCGCGCCCGTCCGCGGCGTCAGGCGGTCTTGACCAGCCGATAGACGGTGATCGCACCCGGTTCAGGGCAGGCGTAGTAGCAGTACCCGCAGCCGGTGCAGCCTTCGCCCTTGTAGGCGACCGGGAAGTAGCCCTGCTTGTTCAGGTGACTGGTCTTTTCGATCACTTTCTGGGGGCAGACGTTGACGCACAGCAGGCAGCCTTTGCACTCATCGGCATTGACTTGCATGCGTCCCCGATCAGGTCCGGGCGCCATGGCGGGCTCCAATTTGGGTTGCGCGACCCAAGAGGCGGGGGGGTGCTTACGAGTAAGCTAAGATCGTTTTTTATCACCAAACCCCCTCTCCGTCAAACCTAGTCGAGCCCCCGCGGAACCCTCGTTTCCGGCGCCGGCCGTGGGACAATCGGGCCGGTTCCACCGGAGCTCCCTCCCCCGATGACGACAGACACCACGGAGATCCTGACGCGCCAACTGGCGTCGAAGCGCGGGCGCAGCACCGCCCCCCCGGCCGGCCGGGTCGAGCTGTTCGTCGGACGGGAGGCGATTCTCTCGCTCGGACCGGCCTGGGAGCGGCTGATCGAAACCCACGCCCGCCCGGTTCCCTGGCTCACGTTCGAGGCCGCGGCCGCCGCGCTCGACACGGACCGCGGCCCTTGGTCGCCGTTCGTCGCCGCGGTGACCAGCGGCGGCGCCCCGCGGATCCTCGTGCCGCTGGAGCGGCGGCGGCGCGGGCCGTGGACGCGGATCCGGCCGCTCGGCCACCCGCTCGCCCGCCGGCACGAGCCGCTGCTCCTTCCCGACGCCGCGGCCGTCCCGCCGGCGGTGGTCTTCGGCTCGATCGCCCGCCGCATGGGGCGCGGCACGGTCTTCGACCTGCCGGGGATGTGGCTCGACTCTCCCGGCGGCCGCTGGCTCTCCGAGGGGCTCGGACAGGCGACCGGCTGGCGCGAGCTCGAGGGGCCGAAGGACTACGACGTCCCGCTGCACGGCGGCTGGAGCGCCGTCCAGGCCTCGCTGCGGCAGTCGTTCCGCGAACGGGCGCGGCGCGGACAGGAGCGGGCGGCGCGGCGCGGCGGAATCAAGATCGAGATCGCGCGCACCCGCGACGAGGACGAGCTGCGCAGCCTCTTCGACCTCGCCCGGCGGCAGGGGCGGCAGTTCGACACCCCGGGCGGGCTGCTCGTCGAGCGGTTCGTGCGCAAGGCGGCCGGCGCCGAGCGGATCGTCCTCTGCCGGGCCTTCATCGGCACGGAGCTGGCGGCGGGGATGGCGCTGTGGGTCTTCGGCGGGGTGGCGGTCGAGCTGATCTCCGCCGACGAGCCGGCGGCCGAGCCGTTCGCCCCGGCGGCGTCGCTCGGCCTCGCCCTGCTGCGGCGGCTGGTCGTCGAGGAGCGGACGCGGACGCTGATCCTCTCGCCGGGCCACAACCCCGACACGGTCGGGCTCTGCGGCACGCCGCGTCCGCAGCTCCGCTTCGTCGGCGCCCCGCGGCGCGGCCTCGCCCGACTCGCCGTCGGGGCGGCCGCCTGGGCGGGGGACGAGAACCACTTCGCGCCGGCGCTCGTCCGCGCCGCCCTCCGCCGCGTCGCCGCGGCCCGCGCCGCCTGCGCGGATCTCTTCGCGCGCTGACGCCGGGGCGTATCGCGCACCACGGGATCCGGATATCCTGAATGCGGGAGAGCCGATGATCTCGCGGACAGCGGAATACGCCCTTCGGGCGATGGTCTATCTGGCGGTCGACCCCGACGCGCCGCGGACGGTGAAGGAGCTCGCCGCCGCGACGCGGGTTCCCGAGGGGTACCTCTCCAAGGTCATGCAGGGGCTGGCCCGCGCGGGGCTCGTCCGCTCGCAGCGCGGCCTGCACGGCGGCTTCGCGCTCGCCAAGAGCGCCGCGGAGCTGACGATCCTCGAGGTCGTGGACGCCGTCGATCCCCTCCCCCGCCTCGCGGCCTGCCCGCTGGGGCTGCACGCCCACAAGGGGGAGCTTTGCCCGCTGCACCGCCGGCTCGCCGCGGCGACGGCCGCGGTCGAGCGCGCGTTCGCCGCCTCGACCCTCGCCGAGCTGCTCGCCGATCCGTCGCCGAGCAAGCCGCTCTGCGCAGTGCCCGCGCCGCCGCCGACGCGCCCGCGGCGACGGCGGGCCGGTTGATGCGCCGCGGGGCGCAGGTCATGCTTCGAACTCGCCGCGCGCGGGGACGCGCGGCGGAGAAGAGGGGAAGAGGATGAGGACGCTGGTCGTCACGGGAGGCGC
>JAJFTU010000169.1 GCA_021372775.1 bacterium
GTTGCTGCCGGTCGAGCTCCTTCAGCCACAAATAGAGATGTCTGCCGGCCGTGTGGACCTCGCCGCGCTCGTCGGCCGTCACGTCCCGCTGCTCGAACACGTACGGCCTTCACGGGAACAGCCACGTCCACCACGCCAACCGCACAGCGCAGAGCCGCACGCGATACCCAGCGGCCGGCCGCCCGAACTGGTCCTTGAACGCGAAGACCGTGTGCGCCTTCACCTGCGCCGCCCGCTGCGCCCGCAGGCTCGCCCACGACCACGCCGCCGTCGCCGTCAAGACCGCGACGACGACGACCGCGGCCACGATCTGCCACCGCTTCAACCGGATTCCGAGCACGACGACTCCCCCTCGTCCTTTCGCCCGTTCCAACGGCTCCCATCACCCGCGTGGAGCGCCCAGCGAACCGCCCCGCCCGAGGCGACGCGCCGCTCTCGGCGATCCGATGATGCCGGAGCACGACGCCTGAATGTCCCTCGTCCGAATCTGTCGGGTGCGGCGTCCCGCTCCTCGAAACGCGCTTGGATCCAAGCGCCGCTCTTCGGTCTCCAGGCCGCGACACCCGAAGCGCGACGTTCAGGTCTGCGGTCGGCTCCGGCGTCTTTGGCTCGCAGCGGCGCTCTCCTCGCCGGCGCGTCGCTGCGCCATTCCGTCGAGAAGCGCAGGACTTCGCTGCGCCCCCGTTCTTCTATTCTCCCACGCACGGATCCGGCCAGAAGTTCCCGCTCCAGCGCCGGTCGAAAAGGTCGTTCGAGCCGTTCAGGTTGGTCTGCCGCCCCATCGGAGTAACGGTGATGGTGCAGTCCTCCGGCCGGTACCGGAGAGTGGTGTCGATATGCCACCAGTGGTGGGCGGTACGCACGAACGCGACCACCTGCCCGAGCGACGCGCCGTCGATCTCGAAATCGTCGGCGTACCCCGACTCCGGCGCGAAAGTGATCAATTCCCCGGATTGATCGCGGAGGACCTGCGCGCCCTCCCCGACGACGCGCACGCGCCAGCCGTGGTACGCCTTGGGCCCGGGCTCCCGCCCCACGGCCGAAACCGCCTCCGCCTCGAATCTCAGCCGGCCGTCCTCCTGTCCGGAACCCTTGATCACAAGCGGCAGGATGCCCGTCGTCCCCGGCTCGCCCCCACAGCCCCGCACCTTCACGTCGAAGCCGTCGGGCCCACGCCACTCCGTGACCGGCGCCGGGCCCGCTCCCCGGCGCAGCACGCCGTAGACGAGCCGGCCTTCGAACGGCCGGTGCAGGTAGCCCCAGTTGATCCGTTCCCCGGCCGGCGTCGTCGCGCTCCATTTCAGCGGCGCCACGTACTGCTCCCTGTCCAGCTCCCTCAACCAGATCCAGAGATGCCTGCCGGTCACGTGGACCTCGCCCCGCGCGTCCGCGGCCACGTCCCGCTGCTCGAATCCGTGCGCGTGCCACGGGAACAGCCACGACCACCACGCCACCCGCACCGTGCAGAGCCGCACGCGGTACCCCGCCGCCGGCCGCCCGAACTGGTCAGTGAACGCCAAAACCGTGTGCGCCTTCACCTGCGCCGCCCGCTCCTCGCGCAGGCTCGCCCACGACCACGCCGCCGTCGCCGCCAAGACGACGACCACGACGATCTGCCACCGCCGGATCTTCATTCCGCGCCCCCGTTCGCTCGTTCGCCGCCATGGGACAGCGCCCCGCGAGACCAGACTTCGCGCCGTGCGGCCCCCCGAACGACAGGCCGCACGTTATCACGGTTCGCGAGCGGCGCGGCGGCCGACGCCGGCGCGGCGAGACGTGACAGGCCCCGCGCGGAAGCGGCCGCTCAGGGAGAGACGAGGACGCGCACTTGGCTGGGGGCGATCTGGGCGCCGGCGGGCATGTTGGCGTTCGAGCCGTTCTGGCCGGTCATGCAGCCGACATAGACGAGCTGCTGGCCTTCCGCCTTCACTTTCATGCTGCCCAGCTTGAACGCCGCCGGCCCCTTGATCATGTTCGAGACGACGCCGCACACCGAGCCCGCCTCGTCGCCGCTCGACATCGGGATCTGCGTTCCCTTGTGCACGGCCTTCTTGTTGCAGATCAGGACCTTCTGCGAGCAGGTGGCCGCGTTGGCCTGCGCCAGCTGCGCGACGTTCGGATACGGCAGCGGGATCGGCCCCGCGGGGGGCGCGGGGGTCTTGCAGACGTCGGGAAACGCGAGGCACATCCCGCCGCCGTTCGTCGAAGCCGGTAGACACATCGCCGCCCCTCCTCAGCCGAGGTGGATCTTCTCGCCGTCGAGCTTCAGGTCGGCGCCGGCAAGGGCGCCGACGACGTAGTACTCGCGCCCGCCGAACGCGAGCACCCTGTCCCCCGTCTCGGGACGGTCGATCTGCGTTAGCGCGGGCCGCTTCCGCCGCCCGCGCCGCGAACGCCCGCGCCGCGATCGACTTCGCCGGCCATCGGGACCGGAGACTCGACAGCGCCGTCGGCGTCCCGGACCCGCCGCGGAACAACGAGCTTCGCCTGCGCGGCAATTGCCGCGGTGTCCGCTGTGTGCCGCTCGCCCTCGAGCATGTTCTGCCGGCAACTGGCCGCAACGCCGACCAGACCAGAGAGGACGCATCCTGCGACACCCATGACGACGCGCAAACGACGGCGACGAGTCCCCAGCGCGCCGGCGGCCACTGAAACCGACCCCGCGAGGAACACGAGCGCAGTCGGAAGCATCGTCGGAATGCCAGCATTGCTCATCAGCCAAGTCATTGAAAGCCCGGAGCGTTACAGCCAGAACAGCTCTCCTCGACGGCTTTGGTCAATCAAGCTGCCTTCGGCCTTCTGATTTTCGGGCTGCCCTTGCTGCCAGCACGGCATCCAGCGGCCGCACCACGATGATGTGCTGGAGCGACGCGGCCTTCGCCAGATCATCCTGAATGCTGCTTTCCAAGGTCGCCAAGCCGCCGTCGCACGCTTGAGGGCTGACTTCGAAAAGAGTTACGACAGTGCGGCATGTCTCGTCAATCCACTCGGTCTCGTACTGAGGCACCTCGACGCGCTGGAACCCGTTCATGATCGAGTAGGTTCCACTGACGCGGCGCGCCGTCGTCGGGGGGCCGATCTTCTCCACCAGCGATTCGACGACTTCCGGACCCGAGAGCCCTGCGTGCAGCTTGATGCCGGATGACGTCACGTCGGAGTCCATCCGCAGGAACAGAGCCTGCACGCGTCCGATCTCGTCGACCACGGCAACCGTGAATTGCTGCTTCGTCTTGGGTCCGTCGTCGAACACGACGCGGACTTCGGCGCCGGGGTACATCTCCTTCACGAACGCCCACCGCATCAGCGGCTTCTTCACGTACGGCTTCGCGGCTTTCAGTTCGGCCATCGTCATGCCGATCCGGACTTTGCGGAACGTGTACTTCGCGTTGCAGGCCGCCGTCTCGCGCCCCGCGATCTCTTGACCTCCCCCGCCGCCGACGACCGTCGGCGGCTCTTGCGCCGCGCACAGCGAGGCACACACGAACGACGCGAAAACGACCGCGACGACTCTTCCGATCATCGGACTCCCCCTTTCCGACACGCGCGCCCCGGGCGCCGACGCCGCGCGGCCGTTCGTGCAACGAACGCCCGCCGGCGCAACGCGCTCCCCCGCGCGGACGCGAGTCTGGGGCCGCGCGCGCCGGGCCGTCAACCGCGCCGCGGCGCGCGTCTCAGGCCGCGTCCGCGGGGTTGATGCCGATCGGACGCCGGCGAAGGTCGCCCTGCGATTCCTCGCGCGCGGCCTGCTCGAGGTCGGCCATCGACAGCGCCGCGCGGCCGCGCGCGACGGCGCGCGAGGCGGCCTTGAGCACGGCGTTGCGGATCCGCGCGCCGGTGAGCGGATGGCGGGCGGCGAGCCGCGCGAGGTCCACGTCCGCCGCGAGCGGCGTCTGCGCCGGGAGGAGGCGCCGCCAGAGCAGCAGCCGCGCCGCCGCGTCGGGCTGCGGGAACTCCAGCACGAAGCGCATCCGCCGCAGGAACGCGGGGTCGATGTTCGAGGCGAGGTTCGTCGTCAGCAGCACGACGCCCGGATAACGCTCGACCTCCCGCAGCAGCACGCCGCTCTCCAGGTTGGCCTCGCGGTCCGCGCCGCTCTGGACCGCGACGCGCCGCGCGAACAGCGCGTCCGCCTCGTCGAACAGGAGGACCGCGCCCTCCGCGCGCGCCGCGCTGAAGAGGGCGGCGATCTGCTTCGCCCCTTCGCCGACCCATTTGGAGACGACCTGCGCCGCGTTGACGACCCGGAACGGACGCCCGAGCTCGAAGGCCAGCGCCTCGGCGGCGAGCGTCTTCCCCGTCCCCGGCGCGCCGTGGAACAGCGCCGCGATCCCCGCCCCGCCGAGGAGCAGCTCGTCGAAGCCCCAGTCCGCGGCCATCGCGCCCCGCGACCGCGCGAAGTCCGCGATGTCGCGCAGCGACGCCTCGAGTTCCGGCGGCAGCACGAGCGACGAGAATCCGCGCCGCGGCGTCGTGATCGCCGCGCGCTCCGCCGGCGCTTCCGACTCCAGCTCCTGCAGGCGCGCCCCGGCCTCGAGGTCCTCCTCGTTCGCCAGCGGACGCGCGGGATCGCGCAGGAGCGCCCGCGACAGCGCCGCCCGCACCGCGTCCTTGATCTGCGCGCCGGCGAGCTCGTACCGCTCGGCGAGCCGCCGCGGATCGACGCCCCCGTCGATCTCGATCCCCGCCGGGAGGAGCCCGCGCCAGATCGCCTCCCGCTGCCCGACGTCGGGAAGGCGGAGCCCGACGGAGACCGTGATCCGCCGCCGCAGAGCCTCGTCGACGGCCTCCGGCCTTCGGGCGGCGAGGATGATCAGTCCGTCGTGCCGCTCGAGCTCGGCGAGGACGGAGCGCGGGGCGCGCCGCTCCGCGTCGGCGGCGAAGGAACTCTCGCAGTCGTCGAAGAAGACCACCGCGTCGCGCAGCCGCGCCTCGCGCAGCAGCCGCCGGAGCGAGTCCTCGCCGGCCCGCGGCCCGAAGAGGGGGACGTCGGCCGGCATCACCCGCTTCCCCAGCTTCGTCGCCAGCGCGTTCGCCAGCATCGTCTTGCCGGTCCCCGCCGGCCCGTGGACGAGCAGGATCATCCCGAGGGCGCCGCCGAACGCGTCCGCGACGCCGGGCGCGCGGCAGCCGTCGAGGAACGCGGGATAGTGGCGCGCGATCCGTTCCAGCAGCGCCCGGTCCTCCGCCGGAAGCACGACACGGTCGAGGTCGATCCGCGGCGCGTAGAGACGCCCCTCTTCGGAGCACGAGCCGTCCTCGTCCTCGCAGCCGAGGATGAGGTCCGCCACCGCGCGGTCGAGACGGACGTCGGCGTCGAGCCCGTCGGCGCGGCACCCGCCGCCGAGCTCGATCAGTCCCTCGCGCAGCAGCGGCGCGCCGCGCCGGAACGCGAGGCGGCAGGCGATCTCGTCTTCGGCGCCCGCGCAGAGCGCGTCGAGCAGGTCGCCGACCGAGGCCGACCGCCGCAGCCCGACCGCCTTGCCGAAGGCGCGGACCGAGGAGAGCCCCGCGGCGAAGACGAGGACTTCCTTCTCGAACGGCGTCAGGCCGCGCTCCGCGGCGAGCCGCTCGGCCCGCGGCTCGGGCGCCCCCGCCGCCCGGCCCGCCGC
>JAJFTU010000170.1 GCA_021372775.1 bacterium
GCGCCGGCGCGGCGTACCAGTGCTCCATGCCGTCGCGCGGCAGCGAGCCGACGAAGAACTCGTTCGCCTTCAGCCGCGCGGTGGTCGGAAACGACGCGGGGACCGGCCAGCCGTGCGACGGCGAGCCGGCGCCGGCGAGCGACGCGACGCGCGACGGCGCGTCGGCGAGGTCGATCCGGTAGACGTTGGCCGAGGCGTAGCGTCCGCCTTCGAAGACGTCGGGGCCGAAGAGGTCGGCGTCGCCGAGCGGCTGGCCGTAGAAGACGATCGCGTCGGTCGCGTCGAACGTCCCGTCGGCCTCCCCTTCGACGACGATCGGAATCTCGACCCCCTGCACGGTCATCCGGATGCGCCGCGGATCCTGCGTCTCGAGGCCGGGGAGATTGTCGCGGATCCACGCGTACGTGAGGCGGTGCAGCCCTTCGGCCGTCACCTCGACCTGCCACGCGGGATAGCTCGGCGCGGCGGCCGCGGATGCGGACGCCGCGGCCGCCGCGGATGCGGATGCCGCCGCGGACCACGTCGTCGGCGCCGCGGCCGCAAACATGGCCGTCGCCGCCGCGGCGAGCGGCGCGCGGCGCGCGGTCGCCGCGGTCTGCGCCAGAAACGGCGCCGCGGCGTCGAGAACGTGGTCGGCCGCGCCCTCGGCCGCGATCGTCTTCGTCGCGCCGCCGCTCTCGCGCACCGTGAGCGCGATGCTCCGCGCGACGCGGAACGTCCCGGCCGCGACGTCAACCTCGAGCGGCGCGATCTCGATCTCGCTGTAGGCGACGCCGCGCAGCGAGCGCTCGCCGACGATCCGCGCGACCGCCTCCGGCCAATAGCCGCCCCGCTCGGCGTACGCGCGGTCGAGCGGCGCGCGGCGCGGGTCGCGCGCGGGATACGGCGCGACCGCGCCCGGCAGCCGTCCCTCGAGCCAATCGACGTCGACGGCGACGATCTCCGCGCTTGCGCCGGGGGCGTGGACGAACCGCTCGCGGCGCGCCGGAACATCGGGCGCGCCCGAGACGCGCAGCCGGCCCCATCCCGCGAGTTCCGGCGCGAACGCGCCCCCCGCGGAGATCCACGACGGGCTCGGCGGCTCGATCGTCGCGCGGCGCGTCCCGTCCTCGAGCTCGTTCCACTGAGGGGCGGCCGCGAACGCGGAGAGCGACGCGGCGCACGCCGCGGCGAGAACGAACGAAAGGAAGGCTGTCCGGCGCATCAGGCGACGATGATGCCGCGCGCCCCGCGCCGCGACAATCCCGATCTCCGCGGCCCGACGCGGACCGGGGCGCGCCCGCCGCCCCGCCGATCTCCGCCGGCCGCCGCCATCCGCAAGCGGCGCGCCCGCCGCCGCTCCGGCGAAGGCGCCCCCCGAACGCACGAAGCGGGCGGCTTGCGCCGCCCGCTCCGTCCATCGTGCGAGGTCGAAATTCCGGAGCGTCAGCTCTGGATCGGTCCCGCGCTGCACGCCGGCGTCGCCGGATCGGACTTGGCGCAGGCAGTGGCGCGGGCTTCGACCTTCTCCGCGTAGACCACGCGGGGCTTCTCGTACGGGTGCTTCATCACTTTCCTCCCTCGAGGGCGGCGTCGGTTCGCCGTGCAGCGTGCTGCGCAACCACCGCCGTTCGCGACCGGCCGTGGGCGGCCCCCCGACGCTGCGCGTAAGAATCCGCGAATTCGCCCTCCGGTGCAACACCCCCCGGGGCGCAGAAAACTCACCGCCGATCGAGGTAACGCCGGTGCGCGGCGCGCCTGATCTCCCCCGAGCGGCGCGCGACCTCGCCCAGCGAGAACGGGCTGCCGGTCTCCCTTTCCGCGGCCCCGGGGCAAAAGGCGGCGTAGGACGCCTCTTCCGACGCGGCGAGCGTCGTCCGCGGCAGCTCGTCCGCGATCCGCCGGACTTCGGTCAGCGGCGCGACGGGAGCCGTCCGCCAAAACGACGCGAAATCCTCGATCTCCTCGATGTTCCCCAGCCGGCGCCGCCAGGCGACGCACGGAAAGACGTCGCCGTAGGGGTCGATCGTCACGATCGTCCGCCCCGCGTTGCACGCCGGCCCCGCCGCCCGCGGGTCGCGCGGCGCCGGGACCGCCCCGCGCCGCGCGGCGAGGTCGGCGAGGAACTCGACCAGCGGCTCGGCCTCCGCGGCGAGGGCCAGCGGCGAAAGGTCGCCGTCGTCGGTCGGCGTGATGTTCAGGTCGAACGTGACCTTGCAGCCGAACCGTCCCGCGACCTCTTCGATCGCCCGCAGCTGCCCTTGGTTGTCCTTCGTCACCGGCGTCTTCGCGACGACGTGCAGACCGCGCCGCGAGAGGTTGCCCAGCGCCGCGAGCAGCTTGTCGAACGAGCCGCGCACGCCGGTCAGCCGATCGTGCGTCGCCGCGTCGGCGCCGTGCAGGCTGACCTCCGTCTCGAACGGCGCGAGGGCCGCGTAGCGGTCGGCGCAGGCCTCGTCGGCCAG
>JAJFTU010000171.1 GCA_021372775.1 bacterium
CTCTGGGGCGACCGCACCGCCGTCCCGATGGCCGCGGCGATGACGGTCGCCGGGCTCGGCGCGCTCGCCTCGTTCCTCGTCGCCGACGGCGCCGAACGCGATGCGCGCCGCGGACGTTGCGCCGAGGCCTCCGCGGCCTAGGCGCCGCGCTCCTTCGCGGGGCCGCGCCGCGCGCCGATCCGCGCTACGATGCGCGGCGCCGCGGCGCCCTCCCGCGCCGCGCGCCCCGCGGGACCGCCGATGAACGACGACGCAACCTCCCGGCCGCTGCCGTCCGGGGAATCGACCTTCGACCTGCGGCTGGGAGCGGCGCGGGTCCGCCTCGCCGGACTCCCCGCGCCGTGGGACGCCTTCGTCGCGCCCCGCTACGGCGCCTTCGCCGAACAGCCCGGCGCCGCCGCGCCCGACCTCGTCGTCGCCTGCGCGCAAGGGCCCGAAGGAACGATCGTGCCGCTGCCGCCGCCGGGCGGCGCCACGGTGCTGGAGATCGAGCGGACCGCGCCGCGCGCCTTCTCGATCCGCTCCCACTGGGCCGAGGGGACGATCGACCTCGACGCCGGCCGCGGCGCGCTGCGCCTCGCCGGCCGCGCCGAGAACCACGTCGCGATGTCGGTGGAGAACTTCCTCCGCGTCGCCTGCCAACTGCTGGCGATCGAGCGCGGGATGTTCCTGCTGCACGGCGCGGCCGTGCTCGACGGCGGACGGGCGTTCCTCTTCTTCGGCCCCTCGGGCGCGGGCAAGAGCACCGCGACCGCCTTCTCCGCCCCGCGCCCCGCGCTCTCCGACGACATGGCGCTGATCGACGTCTCCGGCGCCGTCCCGGTCGCCCGCGCCGTGCCCTTCCACATGAAGTTCCCGCCCGAGCTCCGCGTCCGCGGCGCCTATCCCGTCGCCGCGGCGCTCCGCCTGCGCCAAGCGCCGGAGGACCGCCTCGAGCCGCTCTCGCCGGGACGCGCGGTGGCCACGATCTCGGCCAGCGTGCCGTTCGTCCACGAGTTGGGATTGCCGCACGAAGGGCTGACCGCGCTCGTCGCGCGCTTCGCCGCGGCGACCCCCGCCGCCGACCTGCGCTTCACCAAGAGCGCGCGCTTCTGGGAGCTGCTCGGCGCCGCCTTCCCGCCCGCCGCCTGACCGCGCCGCGGGAAGGGACGCCGCCGACCGCGACGCTAGCGGGCGACCGCCTGCGCGCGCAGCTCCCGGATCACCGTCACCTTGATCCGCCCCGGATAGTCCATCTCGGTCTGGATCCGCTGCGACAGGTCGTGCGCCAGAAGCGCCGCGCCGTCGTCGCCGATCTTCCCCGCCTCGACGATCACGCGGATCTCGCGCCCCGCCTGCAGCGCGTAGCAGGTCTCGACTCCCTGGAACGACGAGGCGAGCTCCTCGAGCCGCGCGACGCGCCGCAGGTAGTCAACGGTCGTGCGCCGCCGCGCGCCGGGGCGCGCGCCGGAAAGGGCGTCGGCCGCGGCGACGAGGACGGAGATCGGGTGGATCACCTCGCAGTCGTCGTGGTGGGACTCGATGGCGTTGACGACGACCGGCGGCTCGCCGTAGCGCCGCGCCAGCTCGCCGCCGATCTCGGGGTGCGTGCCCTCGCGCTCGAAGTCCACCGCCTTGCCGATGTCGTGGAGCAGCGCCGCCCGCTCGGCCAGCTTCTGCTCGAGGCCGAGTTCGACCGCCATCATCCCGCAGATCCGCGCCGCTTCCTTCACGTGGTCGAGCACGTTCTGGCCGTAGCTCGTGCGGTACTTGAGCCGCCCGAGCAGGGCGATGATCTCGGGGTGGACGTCCTTGAACTTGAACTCGTCCACGACCTCCTGCCCGGTCTGGAACATCTCCTGCTCGACCTTGCGGCGCGTGACGGCGACGACCTGCTGGATCTTGCGCGGGTGGATCGTCCCCCCCTCGACCAGCTTCTCGAGGGCGCGGCGCGCGATCTCGCGCTTCACCGGATTGAAGCCGGACACGACGACCTGCGCCGGGTCCTCGTCGAGGACGAGCTGCATCCCGGTCAGCTTCTCGAAGGCGCGGATGTTCCGTCCCTCGACGCCGATGATCCGGCCGCGGATCGCGCCGTCCGGCAGCGGAACGCTGGAGACCGTCCGCTCCGACGCGAAGTCGGAGGCCAGCCGCTCGATCGCCAGCGCCATGATCTTCTGCGCCTCGCGGTCGGCGTTGAGCTGCACTTCCTCCTTGATCGCGCGGACCTCGCCCGCGGCGCTCTGCCGCGCCTCGACCCGCAGCGCCTCGACCAGCTCCCGCTTCGCCTCCTCGCGGGTCATCCCGGCGTTCTCCTCGAGCCGCTGCATCGCCTGCTCTTCGAGCTTCTCGAGGTCCTCCCGCTGCCGCAGCAGCTCGGAGCGCCGCCGGTCGATGTCCTCTTCCCGTTCCTTGAGCAGTTGGTCGCGCCGCGTCAGGGCGCGGTCGCGGTCCACGAGGCGGCGGTGCCGCCGCTCGTTCTCTTCCTCGACCTCGCGCAGTTGCTTCTGACGCTCGCGCTCTTCGCCCGCCACTTCCTCGCGGCGACGCGCGGCCTCTTCCTCCGCCTGCGCGACGATCGCCCGCGACTCCTCGAGCGCGCGGCTCTTCGCCAGCTCCAGCGCCGCGTCCGCCTGCAGCCGGGCGTTGGCGAGGAACCCCTTTCCTTGGCGCGCGGCGAGCATCCGGCCGACGGCCGTGCCGACGATCAGCCCCAAAGCCAGAGCCACGACGCCGACGGCGACGGAAACCGCCAGAGCCGGGAACGGCATCACCTCCGCGAGAAGGTGCATCGAATCCTCCCGGTGGCCCGCGTCAGGCGGACCGCTGCCGGAAGGAGATCGACCCCGAACGGGTCAGCGGAACGAAACGGCCCCGCACCCCGGCGGACCGGCCGGCGCCGCGCACGGACGAAGCCGTCCGCCGCCGAGCGCCGCGACCGCTGCCAAGCTCCCGCGGAGCCTGGCCGCCGAGGCCAAACGCAATCGGGCACGTCCCGCGTAAACGTCCAAGTCAACTCGGCGGACCGGCCGAAGCCGGCGCGGCGCGAGGTCGCCAAGCGCAACAACCCAGAAGCGGAATCGAGGAGAAACGCGGCGAAGAGCCAGCCGCGGCGCGGCGCGACGCACGGCGTCCCCCGCCCGCCCGAGACCGAGGAGCGCCAAGGCCACGAGGATGCGGAGAAGCCGCCTAGGGGTCATCTGCCTTCCGGTCGGCGGCGCGTGCAAAAAACGCTCCGCCTCGCCGGGAATCTTACCCCGGCCGGGGCGAAGCGGTCAACTGCTTGAAAGATCAGCCAGATCCGGCCCCGACGAGAACGGGACGCGACGGCCGCTCTACTTGGAGGAGGAAGAGCTGGACGAGCCCTTGCCGGTCGAACGGTAGCCGTCCGAATACCAGCCGCCGCCCTTCAGCACGAACGTGGAATGCGACAGGAGCTTCTCGAGCCGGCCGCCGCACTTCTCGCACTTCGTCAGCGGCTTGTCCGAGAACTGCTGGATCTTCTCGATTTCATCGTGGCACTGCTTGCAGCGGTACTCGTAGATCGGCATGGCGAATCACCTCGGCGCTCGGACGTACAACCCCTGCGCCCTGCCGAGGATGACTGTAGAATCGCCGGGCTTGACTGTCAAAGACGCATGAGCGACGAAACTCGTCCAGCGCCGGCCCGCCGGCTCGTCGATCCGCCTTGGCGCGACGCCTTGGCGCGGGCGCTCGACGTCGCCGAGCGCAGCGTCGCGGCGTTCTATGCGATCCAGCCGCGCGAATGGGCCTCCCGCTTCCGCTACGACCTCGCCTCGGCCGCCGATCATCCGGCGCTGACGTTCGCCCCCGGAACGATGGCCCAGATCGTCGCGCTGGAGATCGCCGACTCGTCGCGGCCGCCCCGCTGGCGGATCGTCCTGCGCGATCCGGTCGTCCTGCGCCTCGCGCGGCGCCACGGCCTCGACAACGTCCTCGCCTACGCCCTCTCCCACGAGCTGGTCCATCTCGTGCGTTTCGCCTCGGGGCTCGCGGCGTTCGAGGAGACCCGCGTCGGCCACCGCGACGACGAGGAGCGGAAGGTCAGCCGGATCGCCGCGGAGGCGCTGGCCCCGTCGCTCGGCCCCGCCGCCCGTCCCGCGCTCGACGCGCTGTCCGGCGGCGCGGCGCCGCCCGCTCAGCGTTCGAGGAGAGGGACCGGCGCGAACCCGGTGTAGTCCACGGCCACGAAGCGGAGCTCGACCCCCCGGCGGACGCCCTGCGGCGCCCAGGCGTGGTCCTCGCCGTGCAGGTGGCCGTAGACCGCGAGTTCGACCCCCGCGGCCGCCAGCCGTTCCAGCACCTCGCTCGTCTCGTCCCCCGGCCCGAGCGGCGGGTAGTGCAGCATCGCCACGAGCCGGTCCCCGGGAAGGCGCAGGCGCGACGCCTCGGCGAGCGAGAGATCGAGCCGCTCGACCTCGCGCCGGTAGAGCGCCGGATCGCGCTCCTCGTCGAACCACGGCGTCGAGGGAAGGTTCCAGCCGCGCGTTCCGCAGACGACGATCCCTTCCGGCAGGCGAAGCGCCTCGTGCTGCATGATCGCCAGCGTCGGCGGCAGCGCGGCGCGGACCTTCGCCGCGGAGCCCCACCACGAATCGTGGTTGCCGCGCAGCAGCAGCTTGAGCCGGCCGGGCCGGGCCGCGAGGTACGCCAGATCGGGCGCGGCCTCGGCGAGCGTGCGGGCCCAGCTCACGTCCCCGGCGACGAGCACGACGTCGTCCGGGCCGACCGCCGCGTCCCACGCCGCGGCGAGCCGCCCGGCGTGGTCGCGCCACAACTCGCCGAAGACGTCCATCGGCTTGGGACGGGCGAGCGAGAGGTGCGGATCGGCGAGGGCGAAGAGGCGCACCGGCGCGGTCACTCCGTCTTCGGCCCGAGCCCGAGGGCGGCGCGGGCGACGTGCCCCGCGACCCGCGGGTTCTCGACGAGGCGGCGGATCGAGTAGCCGTGCCACCCCGCGCCGAACGGCACGTAGACGCGCATCCCGTACCCTTCGGCGACCAGCGTCCGCCGCAGCAGCGGATCGACGCCGAGCAGCATCTGGAACTCGAACCGATCCCGGCCGGCGCCGAGCCGCGCCGCGGCGTGGCGCGCCTCGACCGCCAGCCATTCGTCGTGCGTGGCGATCGCCGTGTAGCCGCGCGGGGCGGCGAGCAGCAGTTCCGCGAGACGCGCGTACGACTGCCGCACCGCGTCGAACTCGCCGAACGCGACCGGGCGCGGCTCGACGTAGATCCCCTTGACGAGGCGCACGTTGGCGCCCTCGGCGGCGAGGCGCGCGGCGTCGGCCAGCGTGCGGCGGAGCATCGCCTGGAGCACGACGCCGACGTTCTCGTTCCCCTCCGCGCGCAGCCGCGCGTAAAGGTCGAACGTCGCGTCCACCGTCGAGGAGTCCTCCATGTCGATCCGCACGAACATCCCGTGCTTCCCGGCGGCGCGGACGACGTCCCCCGCGGCGCGCAGCGCGAGCGCCGGGTCGATCTTCAGCCCCATCGCGCTCGGCTTGATCGAGACGTTCGCGTCGAGCCCTTCGCGGACGATCGCCTCGATCGTGCGGCGGTAGGCGTCCACGAACCCCTGGACCTCCCGTTCGTCGGCGACGTCCTCCCCCAGCACGTCCACCGTCGCGCGGCACCCTTCCCCGTTGAGCGCCCGCACCGTGCGCACGGCGTCCTCGAGGCGCGCGCCGGCGATGTACCCCTTGGCGAAGCGCCACACCAGCGGCTTGGGAACGAGCTTGAAGAACTTGACCAGCGTCCGGCGGCCCCGCTTCATCGCTTCGGCTCCTCAGGGCGCCCGCCGGACGAGGCCGCGAGCGCGAGCAGCTTCTCCACCATCGCCTCGATCCCCCGCGCCGCCTCGTCGAGCGTCCGCGCGACGAGGAAGCCGGGCGCCCAGACGAGGCGCCGCGCGTCGTCCGCGACAGGCTCCGCCGGCCCGACGGCGAACGGATCGAAGTCCCACTCGGGTTCGAGGGCCCGCAGCGTCAGGTAGCCCAGCCCCGAGCCTCCGAGCGGCGCGCCCCGTTCCCGCATCGCGGCCAGCGGCGCCGCGACTTCGTCCCGCAGCCGCGCCGCGCGCCCCGCGACCAGCGCGTCCACGAAGAGGCTCTTCGCCGCCCCCATCCCGCCGACGACGATCAGCGCGTCGAGGTCGGAGACCGACTCGGGGCGCAGCTCCTCGATCCTTCCGCGGGCGATCCGCGCCGCCTCCGCCATCATGCCGCGGGGCGCAGAGTCCTCGCGGACGTTGCCCGTGAGATGGTCCGCGACGTCCGCCTGCTCTCCCCGCGGAGCGAGGTGCAGGACGCGCGCGCCGCGCCGCTCGAGCGCGAGGGCGGCGAAGACGGCCTCGTGGATGTCGCCGCCGTCCAGCGCCCCGCAGCCGGTGAGGAGAACGCCGACCCGCCGCACGATCGCTCCTTTCGCCTTCCGCGCCGGCGCGCCGGCCGAAGGGCCATCGTCCGCGCGCCGGGGCGCGCGCCCCGCAGGCGGCCGCGCGAACTCTCCGCGCCGACGCCGCGCGCCGGGGCGCACATCCTCGCGGCGGCGGCGAAGGCTGTCAACCGCGCCCGGCGCCGTACAATCGGCGGCGGAGGCACAGAGTGAATCTCGTCGTTCTGTCGCGCAGTCGCTCGCTCTACAGCACGCGCCGCCTGGGGCTCGTCGGCATCGCCCGCGGCCACGAGGTGCGCGTCGTCGAT
Organism: bacterium; assembly: GCA_021372775.1. Classification (NCBI taxonomy): domain Bacteria; species bacterium. Next base: position 6,704 of record JAJFTU010000171.1, read on the forward strand.
CCGTGGCGCTGCGCGGTGGAGCTGGACAACGGCCGTTCCCGCGTCTTCGCCAACGGCGCGCCGTTGCCGACGCCCGACGCCCTCGTCGCGCGGGTCGGCGCGACGAACTCCGGCCACGCCCTCGCCGTGCTGCGGCAGATCGAGCAGGACGGCGCCTGTTGCCTCAACCGCGCCGAGCCGACGGCGCGGGCCCACGACAAGCTGCGCACGCTGCAGATCCTCGCCTCGCGCGGCGTGCCGATCGTCCCCACCTGCCTCGTGCGCGCCGGGTCCGACGTCCGCGACGCGGTCGAGCGGCTCGGCGGCCCGCCCTGCATCGTCAAGTTCAGCGACGGCGCGCTCGGCGCGGGGGTGATGCTCCTCGACTCCGCCGCCTCCGCCGCGTCGGTCGTCGAGGCGCTCGCCGCGGCGCGCCGCCACGCGCTGCTGCAGCCGTTCCTGCCGCACGCCTGCGACGAGCGGTTCTTCGTCGTCGGCCGCAAGGTCGTCGCCGCGATGCGCCGCTGGACCGCCGAGGGAGAGTTCCGCGCGAACATCCACCAGGGGGCGCGCGCCGAGGGGTTCGCGCCCGACGAGGCGCGGCGGCGGCTGGCGGTCGAGGCGGCGCGCGCGCTCGGCCTGGAGATGGCCGGCGTGGACGTCCTCGACTCCCCCGACGGACCGCGCGTGCTCGAGGTCAACGCCTCGCCGGGCCTCGAAGGGATCGAGCGCGCCTCCGGGCGCAACGTCGCCGGGGCGCTCGTGCGGTTCCTCGAGTCGGCGGTCGCCGCCGGGCGCGAGACGCCGGCCGGCGCCGCCGCGCCGGGCGCCTGACCGCCCGTCCCGCGAAGCGCCGACTCCGCCTCGATCCGCGTTCAACGCGCCGCGCGGCGCGGCGCCGCGCGACCGTCAACCTTCCGGAGCGAAGAAGACCGCGCCCAACGGCGGGAGCCGCAGCGAGAGCGACTGCGCGCGGCCGTGGCAGGGGATCGGCTCCGTCGCCACCGCCCCGGCGTTGCCGACGTTCGACCCGCCGTAGCACTCGGCGTCGCTGTTGAGCAGTTCGCGCCAGACGCCCGGCAGCGGCGCGCCGACGCGGTACCCGTCGCGCGGCACCGGCGTGACGTTGAAGACCGCGAGGACCGGCCGGTCCCCCGCCGCGCCGCGGCGCGCGAACGCCAGCACGCAGGCGTCGGCGTCGGTGCAGTCGATCCACTCGAACCCCGCCGGCTCGGCGTCGCGCGCGTGCAGCGCCGGCTCGGCGCGGTGCAGCCGGTTGAGGTCGCCGACCCAGCGGGCGATCCCTTGGTGCGGCGCCCAGCGCAGCAGGTCCCACTCCAGCCCCTCGTCGTGGTTCCACTCCCCGCGCTGCGCGAACTCGCCGCCCATGAAGAGCAGCTTCTTCCCCGGCATCGCGTGCATGTAGCCGTAGAGCAGCCGCAGGTTGGCGAAGCGGCGCCAGTCGTCCCCCGGCATCTTGTGCAGCAGCGACGCCTTCCCGTGCACCACCTCGTCGTGCGAGAGGGGCATGACGAAGTTCTCGTGGAAGGCGTAGATCATGCGGAACGTCAGCTGCCCGTGGTGCCACCGGCGGTGGATCGGGTCCTTCGACATGTACTCGAGCGTGTCGTGCATCCACCCCATGTCCCACTTCAGGCCGAAGCCGAGCCCGCCGGCGTAGGCGGGACGCGAGACCATCGGCCAGGCCGTGGACTCCTCGGCGAACGTCTGGACGTCGGGGAACGCGCGGTAGACCTCGGCGTTGAGGTCGCGCAGCAGCGCGATCGCGGCGATGTTCTCCCGCCCGCCGTAGTCGTTGGGGATCCACTCCCCTTCCTTGCGCGAGTAGTCGAGGTAGAGCATCGAGGCGACGGCGTCCACCCGCAGCCCGTCGGCGTGGTACTTGTCGAGCCAGAAGAGCGCGCTGCCGATCAGGAAGTCGCGCACCTCGTTGCGGCCGTAGTTGAAGATCGCGCTCGCCCAGTCCGGATGGAACCCCTGGCGCGGGTCGGCGTGCTCGTAGAGGTGCGTGCCGTCGAAGTACCCCAGGCCGTGCGCGTCGGTCGGGAAGTGCGAGGGAACCCAGTCGAGGATCACGCCGATCCCGCGCCGGTGCAGCAGGTCCACGAACGCCATGAAGTCCTGCGGCGTCCCGTAGCGGGCCGTCGGCGCGAAGAAGCCGGTGCACTGGTAGCCCCACGAGCCGTAGAACGGGTGCTCCATCACCGGCATCAGCTCGACGTGGGTGAAGCCGAGCCGCTCGACGTGGTCGGCGAGGCGCGCCGCGAGCTCGCGGTAGTCGAGGTACCCGCCGTCCTCGCCGCGCGCCCACGAGCCGAGATGGACTTCGTAGATCGACATCGGCGCGCCGAGCGAGTTCCGTCCGCGCCGCGAGGCCATCCACTCCCCGTCGCCCCACTCGTAGGCGAGGTCCCAGACGCGCGAGGCGGTGCGCGGCGCCGCCTCGAAGGCGAAGCCGTACGGATCGGCCTTGTCGGCCTGGTGCCCGTTCGCCGGGTTGGCGACGTGGTACTTGTAGAGCGCCCCCGGCCCGACCCCTTCGACGAACCCCTCCCAGATCCCGGAGCCGCCGCGCGTCTCGAGCGTCGTCGCGCCCGGACGCCAGTCGTTGAAGTCGCCGACGACCGAAACGTGGTCGGCGTTCGGCGCCCAGACGGCGAAGTAGGTCCCGCGCCGGCCGTCCAGTTCGAGCGGGTGCGCCCCCAGCTTCTCGTAGAGCCGGTAGTGCGTCCCCTGGTTGAACAGGAACAGGTCGTCGGCCGTCAGGAGGGTCGGCCCACCATCGTCGCGGCGCCGGACTGTCGTCATGTCGTATCCTCTCCGCCCGTGCGGAGCGCCATTATGAGTCCAACGGCCCCCGGCCGGAACGACGCCGCGCGCCGCGCGCTCGCGGTGCTCGCCGCCGTCAACCTGCTCAACTACGTGGACCGCTTCGTCGTCGCCGCCGTCCTCGAGCCGATGGGGCGCGACCTCAAGCTGACCGACGCGCAGCTCGGGCGGTTCCCGTTCGTCTTCCTCGTCGTCTACATGATCGCCGCGCCGATCTTCGGCGCGCTCGCCGAGAGGCGTTCCCGCACCCGCCTCGCCGCGCTCGGCGTCCTGATCTTCAGCGGCTGCACGGCGCTCGCCGCCGGCGCCGCGAGCTACGGGCAGCTTCTGCTGACGCGCGGCCTCGTCGGCGTCGGCGAGGCGTCGTACGCCGCGCTCGCCCCGGCGATCCTCTCCGACCTCTTCGCCGAGTCGGAGCGGGCGAAGCGCTTCACCTGGTTCTATCTGGCGATCCCCCTCGGCTCGGCGCTCGGCTACGCCCTCGGCGGCGGCGCGGCGCAGCTCTGGGGCTGGAGGGCGGCGTTCTTCGTCGTCGGCCTCCCCGGAGCGTTCGTCGCGTTCCTCTTGTGGCGCCTCCCCGATCCGCCGCGCGGCGCGATGGACGGCGGCGACCCCGCGGCGGGGCTCTCCCTGAGGGCGCGCCTTTCGATGGTCCTCGGGAACCGCGCCTGGCGGGCCTGCACCGCCTGCTACGTCGGCTACACCTTCGCCATGGGCGCCCTCGCCCACTGGGCGCCGACGCTGCTCCAGCGGCGGTTCGGCGTCTCGACCGGCGAGGCGGGGCTGGTCTTCGGCGGCCTCGCCGTGGCGACCGGGATCCTCGGCACGCTGGCCGGCGGCGCGATCACCGACCGCTGGCAGCGCCGCTTCCCCGACGCGGGGATCGCCCTCTCCGCCGGCACGCTGCTCCTCGCCGCCCCGGTCGTCGTCGCGAGCCTGAAGGTCGGCTCGTACGGCGCCGCGCTGGCCCTGTTCTTCCTCGGGATGCTGCTGCTCTTCGTCAACACCAGCCCGGTCAACGCCTTGACGGTCAGCGTCCTGCCGGCCGGCGCGCGGGCCCTCGGGGCCGCCGTCAACGTCCTGCTGATCCATCTCCTCGGCGACGCGCTCAGCCCGCAGCTGGTCGGCCTGCGGAGCGAAACCGCGGGCGGCGGGGCCGACGGCCTGGCCTCGGCCCTGCTCGTCACGGTTCCGGCGATTGTGGCCGCGGCGGCCGCCCTTTGGTGGGCGCGCGGGGGACGGCGAGTCGGGCTAGAGTAACGTCATGCGATTCTTAAGCCGCCGCTTCCTCCGGGTTCTGCTCTGGCTCAACGTCGCCCTGCTGATGGCCGGCGTGGGGTTCGGCTTCATCCTGAGCCGCGGTCTGCCGAGCACCGACGCGATGGACCTGCAGCGCCTGCCGCAGATGACGGTCCTGCTCGACCGCAACGGGGGCCGGCTCTACTCCTTCGCCGAGCAGCGGCGCACGCCGGTGACGCTGGACAAGATCAGCCCGATCTTCGTCAAGGCGCTTCTGGCGACGGAAGACCCGCGCTTCGAGCGGCACATCGGAATCGACCTCAAGGCGATCGCCCGCGCCGGACTGGCGACGGCGACGACGCTCCACTTCGGCCAGGGCGGCAGCACGATCACGCAGCAGTTGGCCCGCGACACCTTCCTCTACCCGAGCAAGACGGTCACCCGCAAGCTGCGCGAGATGATCCTCGCCCTCTCGATCGAGCGCCGCTACACGAAGCGCGAGATCCTCGAGCTCTACTGCAACCGGATCTACCTCGGCCACGGCCGCTACGGCATCGAGGCGGCCTCGGAGTTCTACTTCAACAAGAAGGCCAAGAACCTGACGCTGCCCGAGGCGGCGCTCCTCGCCGGGCTGCCGCAGCGTCCGGAAGGCTATTCGCCGATCAAGGCCCCGCGCCTCGCCCTCGCCCGCCGCGCCCACGTCCTCGACCGGATGGTGGACGAAGGGGTGCTGACCCGCGCCGAGGCCGACGCCGCGAAGGCCGCGCCGCTCGGCATCTCGCCGACCGCGACGCGCCGCGTCTACGGCCAGTTCTTCGTCGAGGAAGTGCGCCGCTTCCTGCTCAAGCAGTTCGGCGAGGAGGCGCTCTACCGCTCCGGGCTGCAGGTCCGCACGACGCTCGACCCGAAGCTCCAGCGCGCCGCGGAGCGCGCCGTGGCCGCCGGCCTCGACGAGTTCGGGCGGCGCCACCGCTCCGTGCCGGTCGGCCAGGCGATCCCCGAGAACGGCGACCCGAGCGACTACGACGACCCGTCGTGGAGCGACGCCCTCCGCGCCGGCGACATCGTGCCGGCGGTCGCGACGTCCACCGGGCTCGAGGCCGCCGAGGTGCGGATCGGCGCGCGGCGCTTCACGATCGGCGCGCGCGAGATCGCCTGGACCGGCCGCCGCGTCACGCAGGGGCTGATCGTTCCGGGGAAGATCTATCCGGTGAAGGTGCTCGAGACCGACGGCGCGGGGGCGCCGACGCAGATCGAGCTGGCCAGCGACCCGAATTGCGAGGCGGCGTTCCTCGCGCTCGATCCGCGCGACGGCGAGGTCCTCGCCCTCGTCGGCGGAAAGGACTTCGACCGCAGCGAGTTCGACCGCGCGACGCAGGCGGCGCGGCAGGCCGGCTCGGCCTTCAAGCCGTTCATCTACGTCGCGGCGCTGGAGCAAGGGATCTCGCCGGGGCAGCTCGTCTGGGACGTTCCGACCGTCTGGACGGAGCCGGGCATTCCCGCGCCGTACAAGCCGGAGAACTACGACCAGAAGTACGAAGGGCTGATCACGCTCCAGCACGCGCTCGACCACTCCCGCAACATCCCCACCGTGCGGCTGCTCGACGCGCTCGGCTACGCGCCGGCGATCGAGATGGGCAAGCGGCTCGGCGTCCACACCGCGCTGCGCGCCTATCCCTCGCTCGCGCTCGGCGCGTTCGAGGTGAAGCTGATCGACATCGTCGCCGCCTACGGCGCCTTCGCCAACGGCGGGACGCTCGTCGCGCCGCGGATGGTCCGCTCGGTGCAGAGCGCCGACGGGCAGGAGCTCTGGTCGTCGAAGGCCGAGACGAAGGAAGTCCTGACGCCGGAGGTCGCCGCGCAGGCCTCGGAAATGCTCAAGGGGCCGACGACGCGCGGCACCGCCGCCGACGCGCTCCGCCTCGGGCGGCCGACGATCGGCAAGACCGGCACGACCGACGACTACACCGACGCCTGGTTCATCGGCGCGACCCCTTCGGTCGCCGCCGGGGCGTGGGTCGGCTACGACCAGCGCCAGAGCCTCGGACGGGGCGAGACCGGCTCCCGCGCCGCGCTGCCGATCTGGCTGCGCTTCATGGACGAAGGGCTCGCCGGGCGGCCGAGCGAGGAGTTCCCGCGGCCGCAGGGAATGGAGACGGCGACGCTCGACCTGGCCACCGGCCTGCGCGGCGGGCCGGAGCTCGGCTGCGAAAAGACGTTCGCCGCGCCGTTCGCCGAAGGGAAGGCGCCGCAGAAGAGCTGCACGACGCGCGACCATCTCCGCGCGCGCCTCCCCTACCCGATCCAGGGGTATCCGCTGACGGCGCAGGGAGCGCTGGTGATCCCGACGCTCGACGCGGCGCGGCTGACGACGATCGCGCCGGAGAAGTTCATCGTCGGCGAGGGCGGCAAGGAGCTGCACTACTCGTGGGGCGATCTCGCGGGGACGATCCCGCTCGCCTGGTCGGCCAAGGACTTCGCGCGCTTCCAGCAGGAGGTCGCCGAGGGCGCCGAGGCGCTTTGGGCGAAGGAGAGCGGCGGGGTCCGCTACGGCGCGGCGCGCGGCCGCGACGACTGGCCGGCGCAGGTGGAGGGGATCAACCGCAGCGGCCAGATGCGGCCGCTCCCCGCGATCGTCGATCCCTGACCGAGGCCGCCGCGCGCGCTTGGCGCCGCCGCGCGGCCGACTACGCGATTCCGACGCGGCGCCCGTGTGACCGCGGCGCGGCCGATTATTCGATTCCGACGCGGCGCCAGGCCAGCGCCGAGGCGCCGGCGATCTCGCCCGCGGCGGCGGTCCCGGCGCGGCGCGCGAGAACGGCGCGCAGCGCGGCGTCGGCCGCGCCGGCGTCGCGCGCGGCGAGCACTTCGTCCGCGCGCCACGGCGCGCCGTCGATCCGCGGCTCGAAGAGATCGACGAGCACCAGCGCGGCGCCGCGCCGGCGACGGAGGTCGATCGTCGGGGCGCCGTCCTTCCAGTCCGGCGCGGCGACGACGACGAAGCGGCCGCGCGGCGCGGCGTCGTCGCCGACGATCCGCACCCGCCGCTCGTCCCCGGCGAGGATCCGCAGCCGCTCCGCGACCGCCGCGGCCAGTTCCCCTTCCTGCGGCGCGGCGACGATCGTCACGGACCGCCCTTGGCCGAAGAGAACGGCCCACGCCTCGAGCGCCGCGCCCCGTCCCGCGAGCGCCGCCGCGGCGGCGTCCGCGGCCCGTCCCGCGGCGTCCGCGAGGAGCGCGCCCGACGGCGCGCGCGCGGCGCGATGCAGCACTTGGACGACGACCTGACGCTTCGCGGCGGTCCGCGTCGGCGCGCCCGCGACGACCCGCGGCGGCGCGCCCGCGACGACCGCGCCGGCGCCGGCGATCAACGCCGACGCGAGGCCGAGGGCGAGAAGCGCGCGGCCGCCCTTTCGGGTCACGAGGTTCTTCAGATCCGCCCCGAGACGGTGAACTCGTCCCGGGCGTACTTCGACGCGAGCAGCTCGACCGCGCGCGCGGCGTCCGCCTCCGGCCACGCCCACTCGCGCGCCTCGGCCCGCAGCAGCCGCGACAGCTCGGCCGCCGCGGCGCTCCAGAGCGCGCGGTGGTCCGGCGAGGCGCTCGCCGCCGCCGCCTCGTCCCGCTTCGGATCCCAGCGACCGGCGAAGGCGCGCAGCTCGGGCGTCGCCGAGACGAGCGGCAGCGCCGACTGGACGAGCGCCGAGCGGCCGAACCGCGCCAGCGCGACCCCCGCGACCTTCGTCTCGCCGACGAGGACCTCGTCCCGGTCGGCGCGCATGAAGCAGACCTCGGCGCGCGTCGCCGGCTGGGCCATGCCGCCGAAGACCAGCGCCGGCGCGCCGCACGCCGTCAGCCCCGCGGCGATTCCCTGCGCCGTGCGGCGGGCGGCGGTCCGCAGGTCGCCGGGACCGAGCGGCCCCCGCACCGCGAACGTCAACGCCAGATCGCCGGGAAGATGCAGCAGCCAGCCGCCGCCGGTCGGCCGGCGCGCGATCCGCACCCCCGCCTCCCGCGCGTCGGCGAGCAGTTCCGGAGGAACGGCCTGCGCGCGGCCGAGCGTCACCGTCGGCGTCGCCCAGCGGTGCGCGCGCAGCAGGAAGTCGAGCCCCGCGCCGTCCTGCAGCGCCTCGAGCGTCGCCTCGTCGCGCGCCATCGCCAAGGCGCCGTCCTCGGCGTCGTCCCACACGCAGCCCAATGTCTTGTTCATGCCGATCGCTGTCCCGAGGCGAGCGCGATCCGCTCCTGCAGGCGGCGCGCGGCCGGATGCCGCGGCTCGAGCCGCGTCAGTTCGCGCTGGAAGACGACGGCGTCCTTGACCCGGTCGGTCTGCAGCGCGAGCTCCGCCAGCACGGCGAGGAGCTCCGCGCGCAGGCTCGGCGCGAGCTGGTCCGCCGCGAAGTAGACGGCCAAGGCCTCCTGATAGGCCCGTTCCTGCTGCCCCGCGGCGGCGCGGACGCGCGAGAGGAGCACGACCGCGTCCACGCGCCGCGCCGGATCGCCGAGGACCGGCTCGAGCAGCGGCGCCGCCTGGTCGTACAGCCCCATCTCGACGAGGCCGAGCGCCATCTGGTAGTTCATCTCGGCGTCGCCCGGATCGACGGCCTTGTTGATCGAGTGCTCGAGCTGCGCGAGGTCGATGCCGGCGAGGCTGACGTCGATGGCCGAGGGCGCCGCGGGCGCCGGCGCCGGCGGCGGTTCGGCCTGGGGCGGCGCCGGCGGCGTCGCGGCCGCGCGATCCTCCGCTTCCTCGTCCATGAAGACGAACATCGCGTCGTCGTCCGCCGCTTCCGCGCTCGGCGCCCCGCCGCGCGCCGGCGCGCGCGTCGGCCGCACCAGGGCCCACAGTTCGGCGACGGCGGGATGGTCGCGCAGCGCCGGATCGATCGACTCCAGCGCGTTCCGCGCCTCGTGCATCAACCCCTGCCGGACGAGGGCCTGCGCCTCCAGCAGACGGGCCTGCGCCTCGAACGACAGCGGAGCGCCCGCCTCCGGCGACGACGGCTCCGGGCGGCGGTCCTCTTCGCGGTCGGCGTACTTGCGGTAGACCGGCGCGTCGCGGCGCGGCGGCGGCGCCGCGGGAACCGCGCCCGTCGCCACGACCGGCGTCGTGGCGATCTCGTCCTCGGGGGACGGCGGATAGGCGGACCAGCCCGGCGAGGCCGGCGCGGACGCCGGCGCCGGCGCTTCCGCCGCGTTCTGCGCCCCCGCCTGCCCGCCGGTCCGATCATCCTCCGAGATCGTCAGCCGGAGCAGCAGGTCCATCGCCCGCTGGTCGCCGGGATTGCGCGTGACGAGCGCCGAGACGGCCTCGACCAATTCCTCGACCAGCTTCGGCTTCCCCGCGACCTCCGACTCCAGACCGAGCAGCGCTTCGGTGGCGCCGTCGAGGTCGTCCTGCTCCAGCAGCACCCGCCCCGCCCAGAGCCGGACGCGCGGATGAAGGCCTTCCTTGCCGGCGAGGAACCGCTTCACGGCGTCCCCCGCCTGCCCGCCGAGGCCCAGCCGCTGCGCGAGCGCGATGCGGACGACGGCCCATCCGGCCGCGGCCTCCGGCGAGAGGCTGCCCGGCGTGTCCGGCAGCGAGGTGAGGTCCATGCCGCTCACCGCGACGAGCAGTTCGGGGAGCGTGTCGAGGGCCGACATCCCCTCGTGGTCGACTTCGAGCGCCTCGCCGACGAGACGGAGCGCCGTCGCCAGATCGCCGCCGCGGAGCCGCGCCAGCGCCAACTGCACGCGCGCCGCGGCCCGCTCGGCCGGCGTCCCCGACTTGTCGGCGAGGCGCGCCAGCCCTTCGCGGCTCGGCAG
>JAJFTU010000172.1 GCA_021372775.1 bacterium
CCGCCGCGAATCGGCGCGGCCTCAGCGGCCGCGCTCCAAGGCCGCGATCGACGCGGCGAGCTGCGGCGAGTCGTAGCCGAGCGCGACGGCGCGCTTCCACGCCGCGAGGGCGCCCGCGCGGTCGCCGGCCTGCGCCCGCAGGCTTCCCAGATTGACGTAGACCTGCGGCGCCGTGGCGTTCATCCGCGCCAGCGCCTCGTAGCCGGCGCGCGCTTCCTGCAGCCGCCCCGCGCGCAGCCACGCCGTCGCCTCGTTGGCCCGCATCCCCTCGTCGTCGGGGCGCAGCTCGACGACGCGGTGGAAGCACTCCGCCGCGCGCACGCTGTCGCCGCGCTCGGCGGCGAGGAGTCCGAGCATCTGCCAGTAGAGGTCGATCCGCTGGTCCGCGGCGAGGCCGCGTTCCAGATACGGCTGCAGCCGCGCCCGCTCCGACGGGTCGTCGGCGAGGGCGGCGAACCGCTCCGCCGCGCGCGCCGCGCGGGGGTCGGCTTCGAGCGCGCGCAGGTAGGAGCTCTTCGCCGCGCCGCGGTCGCCGCGGCTCTCCGCGAGCAGTCCTTCGATCTCCTCCGCGACCCCCGGCGCGCCGTGGGCCTTCGCCGCGTAGCGCTCGTAGGCGGCGCGGGCGCGCGCCGGATCGCCCTGCTTCAACGCGAGGTCGACGAGCCAGCGGACCGCCTCCGGCTCCATCTTGTCGGGAACCTTCGCGAAGCCCTCCTCGAGCGCGGCGAGCGCGCCCGCCGCGTCGCCGCGCGCCGCGCGCGCCTCGGCGGTCATCTGGAACGTCTTCGGCAGCGGCTTCTCGTCGTTCGCCTTGGCCAGCGCCGACTCCGCCTCGGCGAAGCGGTCCTGGTTCATGAAGTAGGTCGCGAGGTTGCGGTAGTAGGTCGCGCCCGGACGCGCCTCGGCGGCGCCGCCCTTGGCCTTCGCGCCGCGCGCGCTCTTCGCCGGCACGTTCGGCTTGTCGGCGTCCACGTAGCCGAGGCCGCGCAGTTGGTCGAGCGCCTGTTCCTGCGCCGCCGCCAGCGCCTCCTCGTCCTGGTCGCCGTAGCGCCGCGGCGCGACGAGCGCGTCCCAGCTCGGCGCGCGCTCCGTCGGCAGCTTCGCCGCCGCCGCGTCCTCGAGCAGGTCGGCGCGCACGCGCCCCGGCATGTTCTCCCCCGGCGGCAGGCCGCGCAGGGCGAGGATCGTCGGCGCGACGTCGAAGATCGAGACCGCCGGCAGGCGCGCGCCCTTGCGCACCGGACCGCCGATCGCGGCGAAGAGGCCCGGGGTGCGGTGCCATTCGACCGGTTGTCCGCGCGTGAACGGCAGGATGTCCTTCGGCCGCCGCGGCCCCGACTGGAAGCCGTGGTCGGAGTGGACGATCACGATCGTGTCCGGCCCGGCCTCGGCGATCAGCCGGCCGAGCATCGCGTCCTGCTCCCGGTAGCAGTTGTCCACGGCGTCGCCGTAGATCGCCGCCTCCCGCGGATCGGCGTTGGCCAGCGCCGGCGGCGCGAGATGCATGAAGCTGTGGCCGATGATGTCGATGTCCTCGAAGTAGACGGAGACGACGCCGAGGTCCTTCCGCGCGACGAGCCGCCGCGCGATCGCCTCGACGTTGTGCGTCGTCGCCGCGAGATCCACCAGCGCCGCCGCGGGCGGCGTGCGCCGGCCGGTCTTGTGCTCGCTCTCCCACCGCGCGCGCAGCGCCTCGTCGCTCCAGAAGCGCCGGCCGTCCCGCAGCTCCTCGTCCGACATCCGCGGCGCGTACTGCCGCACTTCGGCGGCCGACACGCCGTCGGTCGTCGTCAGTTCGCCGCGCATCGAATCGAGGAAGTCGGGCGGCCAGACGACGCCCGCCGGCGCCTTCGCCGCGCCGTGGGCCATCGCGTTCGCGGCGAGGTTCGAGACGAGCGCCCCCGGCGTCTCCTCCGCCGGCTGCGTCGCCCAGTGGTTCACGAAGCCCGACGGCTGTCCCGCCGCGGCGAGAATTTCCCACAGCGCGGGCGCCTTGCGGTGCACCGACGTCATCGGCACGAGGTCGTCCTCGCCGCCGCGCGTCAGCGTGAAGTCGGCGATGCCGTGCTCGTCCGGCCCGCGTCCCGTCAGGGCCGTGGTCCAGAGCAGCGGCGACATCATCGGGTTGTACGGCAACAGGTCCGCGCGCACCCCCTCGCGCTCGATCCGCGCGAAGGTCGGCAGCGAGCCCGCCGCGACCAGGCGATCTACGATCTCCCAGTCGGCGGCGTCGAGGCCGATGTAGAGGACGCGCGCGACCGGAGGCCGTTCCCCGGTGCGCACCGCGGCCAAGGCCGCCGCCCGCGCCTGCTGCGGCGGCACGGCGACCGCGACCTCGACGTCGGCGATGGAGAGCCCCGCCGGCAGCGCCGCCGCGAGCGACGCGGCGAGCGGAGCGCCGAGCGCGGCCGGCCGCGCGAAGAGAGCGCGCGCGCCGAGCTTGCGCGCCGCGTCGGCGAGCGCCGCCGGCGCACGCTCCGCGATCGCGCGCTCGAGCGCGCCGCGCCCCAGCAGCAGCGCGCGCGCCTCGGCGCCGGCCGCGGCCGGATCGACGCGGACTTCGACCGTCGCCTTGACCGGCCACGTCGAACCTTGGCCGAGATCGAGCGGCGCGTCCAGCGGAACGGCGAGCCGCGCGCGCACGACGCGCCGCGCGCTCCACGGCGCGACGAAGACCCGGATCGGCCCGGCGACGGCGCGCGCGTCGGCGACGAGGACTTCGCCGGCGCCGGCGGCCGGAAGCGAGCGCCACGCGACGCCGGCGAGAGCCAGCAGCGCGAACGCGGCGACGACGACGATTGCGACCCCACGACGGTTCTTCATGACGCGCATTTTGCCACCGCGCGCGCCCCGCGGCGCGCCGATCGAGACCGCCGCCGCGCATCCGCGGGCCCGCCCCGACGGCGTCGCGCAAATAGAAACCGGCGGGGCCGCTGGGGCCCCGCCGGTCGGTGGTGCGAGGGACTGTGGGTTACTGCCGGATCACCAGTCCCAGAGAACCGCGAGACGGACCGAGCGCGGCTGCTGGTAGCCCAGGATCTTCAGGTATTCCGGATCCTTGACCGCGGCGGCCGTTTCGGCGTCGTCGTTGTAGTTCTGGACTTCCTGGTTGTTGAAGATGTTGCTGACGTCGAGGCTGACCTTCATGTGGGTCTTGCCGATGTTCCGGCCGTACCCGACGTGGAAGTCGATCGTCGAGAGGTCCGGCATCCGCCCGAGGTAGCCGCGCGGCGCGTCAGTGTAGGCGCCAAGGAAGCAACCACCGTCGCCGGTGCAGCTTTCCGCGAGTTGCCAGCCGCCTTGGCCATCGTTGAGACTCGTGTTCCACGAATAGTAGAGCGGATCGCGGCCCGGCAGTTCACCAGCGTTCTGGTAGTTAGGATGGGCGAGCATCGGGGTGCGCGGACGGCCGGACTGCCAGTTCAGGATGCCTCCGACCTCGACGCCGCTGTCGAAGAAGTAGGTGCCGCCGACGTGCAGGACGTGCGGACGGTCGTTGTTCAGGTAGCCGGACTGGTACTGGCCGCGCATCAGCGTCGAGTTCGGGAAGTCGAACAGCGACGTGATGTTCGGATCCGACTGGCCGTTGTCGTTGCGGAACAGGCCTTCGTAGTTGCCCTGCAGGCGGCTGTAGCGGTAGTTCGCGAAGCCGGCCCAGTGGTTGGAGAGGCGCTTTTCGATCTGGACTTCGATCGCCTTGTACTCGCGTTCCGGCTTGCCGAACGGGCCTTGGGTGTTCTCGCCCGGGTTGGCGAGGACGTAGGAGCCGAACGGAGCGGAGCCGTAGGTCGGGAACGGGTTGGTCGTCCGTTGCGCACAGTCATTGCTGCCGATCTTGATGCATTGGCCACCGTAATAGTAATTCTGGATGTCTTCGAGGACCGTGAACTGAACGTCCTCGAGGACGCGGCCCTGCTTGCGGAAGACGCCGCGGACCTCGACGGAGAGGTCGGGGCGGACGAGCTGCTGCCAGCCGACGACGTACTCGTCTTCGTACGGGAGCTTCGTGCCCGCTTGGACCGACGTCGTCCCCAGGCCCTGGAGGTTCGGGCTCCCGGTAGTCCCGCGGCGCGTGGTCAGGTTCGGATCGCTGAACTCGAACTTGCTGACGCCGAACTCGTTGGAGAACTGGCGCACCGCGAGGTCGGACGGGACGCGCTCGAAGTAGCGCGCCGCGCTGGCGTAGAACTTCACCTTGCCGTTGCCGAGCGGGTCGAACGTCACGCCGAAGCGCGGGCTCCACTCGGTGTCGAAGTCGTAGCTGTTCGGCTTGAACGACTGCGGGTCGTTGATGAACAGGCCGGCCGCCACCTGGCGGATCGGCACGATGAACTCGCCGGCGCCCTTGAGCTTCTGCGTCGAGGAGCGCAGGCCGAGCTTCACCGTCCACTTGTCGGTGATCGACCAAGTGTCCTGGATGAAGAGCGCGGTGTCCTTGGCCGACGTCTCGCCCGGCTCGTTGAAGCGGGCGCG
>JAJFTU010000173.1 GCA_021372775.1 bacterium
TCGGCGAGAACTCGCCGTCGAAGCGGTAGCCGGGTCCGCCGGTCCCGGTGCCGAGCGGGCAGCCGCCCTGCGCCATGAAGTCGGTGATCACGCGGTGGAACGTCAGCCCGTCGAAGAAGCCGAGCTGCGTCAGGTACATGAAGCTCGTGACGTGCATCGGCGCCGCGTCGGGCATGAAGCGGATCTTGACCGCGCCCTTGTTCGTCTCGAACGTGACGAAGTGCTCCGCGCCGGGGGCGAACTGGAGCGCCGTCGGCTTCGGCAGCCGCGTGCGCCAGTTCGGCGCCGACTTGTCCACGCCCGCCCGGGCGACCATCTCTTCGATTTCCTTCATCGTCGTGCTCCTGCGGCGGCGCGGGCCGGCGCCCGCCGCGGATCGGGCCGCTAGGCGGCCGCGTGCCGCCCCAGCCAGCGGTTGTAGAGCCACATCGAGAGGGCGGAGAGCAGGCCGATCGCCATCAGGACGATCCAGCCCGCCGCGCCCCAGAACGGATCGAGGTCGAGCAGCGTCTTGCCCGGCGCGACGACGTTCTCGCGCGCGTTGCGGCACATGACGTCGTTGAAGATCAGCGCGCCGACCGGGCCGCCGACGAGCGAGCCGATCGCCATCGGCAGGTTGGCGTAGCCGAGGAACAGCCCTTCCTTCCCCTTCGGCGCCAGGGCGCCGATCCACTCGTAGGTGCGGGCGGAGGTGAACAGCTCGCCGAAGGCGATCAGCGCCACGGTCAGCACGATGAACAGCGAGCCGATCGGCAGCCAGTTCAGCGCGAGGGCGCGGATTCCGCCGGCGAGATAGAGCGGGACGATGTTGATCACCATCGAGAGGCCGATGATCACCGTCCCGACGACGATCGAGCGGATCGCCTTCATCCGCCCGAAGAGGTTCGTGATCAGCAGCTGGAAGCAGACGATCGTGATCGGGTTGGCGGCGGTGTAGAGGTCCATCGCCGGGTCCGTCTCGACGACCTTCTTCACGTAGAGCGGCAGGACGTTGTAGACCTGGTTGTAGATGAACCAGAAGCCGGACGAGACGATCAGGAAGAGCGCGAAGCGGCCGTTCCCGAGCACGAGGAACATGTCGAGCAGCGCCCGCCCCATCGAGCGCCGCGGCGCCGCGGCGGCGTCGGGGCCGCGGTCCGGGTCGCGGTAGAGGAAGAGCACGACGAAGAAGGCGACGACCGCGGCGCAGAGGGCGACGGCGAAGATCCAGCTCAGGTTCGCGCCCTTCGCGCTGCGCACGAAGAAGGCGACGACGCGCCCGGCGACCGAGCCGATGTTGATGACCATGTAGAAGATGCCGAAGGCGAGCGTCGCCCGCCCCATGTGCGTCTTCTGCACCGTCCCCGAGATCGTCGGCTTGACGATCGAGCCGCCGATCCCGATCAGCAGGATCGCCGCGATCACCGGCAGGATCACGCCCGCCCCGGCGGTGACCTCCTTCCCCACGGTCGGCGCGAGCTCCGCGCCGCCGAACCAGGCGGGGAAGCCCATCAGGAAGTAGCCGGCGGCGAGCAGCACGAACGCGCCGAGCAGCGAGCGGCGGAAGCCGATCTGGTCGGCGATCGTGCCGGAGAGGATCGGCAGGAAGTAGACGAGGAACCAGAGGAAGCCGTTGAGGTTGCTCGGCCACCAGTCGCCGAGGCCGAGCCGCCCGAGGTAGATGACGACGAAGCTGGCCATCGAGTAGTAGGCGGCGCGCTCGAACAACTCGGTGACGTTGGCGCTCCAGAACGCCTTCGGGAACGGCGTCGGAGGCGCGGCGGCGGAAACGGCGTCGCGGGGCATCGACTCTCCTTGATCGGGTGGGGGCGGGTTCGGGGGCGGCGCGCGGCCGCCGGGGTTCGGTCGTCAGCGCGGGAGTTCGCGGTTGCAGAAGCGGCAGATCGTCGCCGCGGCCTTGATCGTCTCGGCGCAGAACGGGCAGGCGCGCGTCGCCTCCGCGGCGCCGCCGAGGCGGGCCTGCGCGGCC
>JAJFTU010000174.1 GCA_021372775.1 bacterium
CCGCCTGCGCGAGCGCGGCCGCGGCGACGACGCGTCCGGCGAAGCCGGCGCCGAGCGCCAGCGCGGCGAGCGTCAGCGCGTCGCCGAAGCCGATCCGCGCCCCGCCCGCGACCCACCAGGCGCCGAGATAGAGGGCCAGGCCGCCGGCGACGACGAGCCCCGCGGCCAACGACGCGCGGCGCGGCGAGAGGCGCGGCCGGACGCGCGCGAGGACGCGGATCAGCAGCCCCGCCGCCCCCTCGCAGAGCGCGACGACGACGGCGGTGACGAGCGCGAAGAGCAACGCGTAGAGCGCGCCGTCGGGCCACGCCGGCACGGCGCCGCGCCCTTCGACCCACACCGTGAGCGCGAGGATCAAGCCGAGCGGCGGCCCGGCGAGCAGACCGGCGAGGCAGGCCGAGTAGAAGCGGCGCGCGCGCCGCCGTCCGAGCGGATCGCCCAGCCCGCCGACGAACAGCCGGTCGAGCGGCGTCTCCAGATAGCCGCGCTCGTGCAGCGCGCGGCGGACGTCCTCGTAGCCCGCGAAGCGGTCGGTCCCCGGCGCGCTCATCGGCCGCTCCGCCGCGCGGAGTCCGCGAACGCGACCCCGCGGTCGCCGCGCGACGCGCACGCCGCGCTCATCGATCGCGCCGTCCGACGAACTCGGCCAACGCGGCGAGCGTCGTCGCCCGCTTGCCGAGCGGCTCGAGGCTGGACGTCGCCGTCTCGATCAGTTCCTCGGCCAGGCGGCGCGCCCCTTCGACGCCGGCGAAGGCGACGAAGTTCGCCCCCTCGCTCGCCTCGGCGTGGTCCTTGCCGGTCGCCGCCGGATCGCCGACGACGTCGAGCAGGTCGTCGGTGATCTGGAACGCCAGCCCGAGGTTCTTGGCGTAGGCGCGCAGGGCGGCCTGCTCCAGCGGCCCGGCGCCCGAAAGGCGCGCCGCCTCGCCGGCGCAGGCGATGAAGAGGCTGCCGGTCTTGAGCGCGTGG
Source organism: bacterium (assembly GCA_021372775.1). Classification (NCBI taxonomy): domain Bacteria; species bacterium. The sequence continues at coordinate 970 of JAJFTU010000174.1, forward strand.
ATCCGCTCCAGTTCGTCGAGGTCGGGGCGGCCGCCGCGGGCGAGGATGTCGAGCGCCTCGCCGGCGACCATGCCGTTCTCGCCGACCGCGTCGGCCAACTCGCGCACGGCGCCGACCGCGTCGTCGGGGCCGAAGAAGCGCGGCCGCGAGCGGTCGCCGAGATGGCGGAACGCCGCGGCGAGCAGCGAGACGGCGGCGAGGACCGCGGTCGCCTCGCCGAAGACGCGGTGGTTCGCCGGCGCGCCGCGGCGCAGCGTCGCGTCGTCGAACGCCGGCAGGTCGTCGAGGATCAGCGAGGCGGCGTGGACCATCTCCACGGCGACGCCGAGCGGCATGACGTCCCGCTCGCGCCCGCCGAAAGCCTCGGCCACCGCCACGCAGATCACGGCGCGCAGCCGCTTTCCGGGCAGGAAGAGCGTGTAGCGCATCGCCTCGACGAGGCGCCCCGGATCGGGGCTCTTCGCCGGCAGCGCCTCTTCGAGCGCCCGCTCGACGCGCGCCCGCCGCTCCTTGAGATACCCGGCCAGTTCCACGACGAAACCCCCAACGCCGACGCCCGGCCCCGTGCCGCCGGCGCGTTCGCTGCGGACCGCGCCGGTCATCCTCGGCGCGTCCGAACGCGTCGCCCGCGCCGCCGCGGCCGCGCGCCCGAGGGCGCCCGAGGCGCCGGCGCGCGCCGCCCGGACGGCCCGGGAGCCCGCCAATGATGCCAAGCCCGAACCGCCGGGGCCACCGCCGCCCGCCGCGGCCGGCGACATTTCCCCCCGCGGCGCGCCGCGCCCATCGACGCTCCGACCGCGCCGCGTCAGGCACGCGCAACCTCGCCCCTACGCCCAACGCGTCGCGGCGCGGGAGCCTTCGTCGAGCGTCGCCCCGCCGCGGCGGGCCGGAGCGCGCTACATTCCCCGCGTGGCCCGCATGCTCCGTCGCTCCGCCCTCGCGCTCGGCGCCGTCGTCGCCGCCGCCGCGGGCGGCCTCGCGCTCTGGCTCTCCGGCCTGAGCGGCGCCCCGCCGTGGCTCCGCGCCCGTCCCGCCGCGCCGCCCCCGGCCGAAGCGACGCCGCGCGCCGACCAGGGGGATCCGCGGCCCGACCAGTTCGCCCCCGAACGAGCCGTCTCCTCGGCGAACGCCTCCTACGGCGGCGAGCTCGCCTTCCCCGAAGACGAGGCCCGCCTCGTCGTGCCGCCCGGCGCGCTCTCCCGCACCGCGCAGGTCGAGGCGACCCTGCTGCGCGGCCGGGACGGCAACGCGGCGATCGACCTCCGCCCCGACGGCCTGCCCCTCACGACCCCGGCGACGCTCGAGTTGCCGCTCCCGCCGGGGCGCACGGCGGAGGAATGCGAGATCGCGGTCTACGTTCCGGCCCGCGAGGAGTGGGTGGCCGAACGTCCCGTCGCCGCCTCGGACGACGAGCACGTCGCCGCGGCGATCATGCACTTCTCGCTGCGCCGCGTGCGGATCCGCCCCGGGATGAACTTCCCGCCGCGGCCTGGCGAGGCGCGCGGCGCGCTGCTGCTGCCGAGCGACCTCGACCTCGAGTTCCAGCGCTTCGCCGACGGCGCGTGGCGTCCCGCGGCGCGCGACGCGGGCGGCTTCGCCGAACTCGTGCGCCTCGGGCGCGCGGGGCGCGCGGACCTCATCGCCTCCGGGCGGCTGCGCGCCGTGGCCGGCCCGCGCGGCGGCGGCGAGGTCGTCGGCGAGGACCTCCGGGCCGCGCTGCTCCCCGCGGGGCTCGTGGACGCGGCGAGCGGCTGGGTGCGGATCGTCCGCCTCGACCCGGACGGCGCCGAGACCGGCTTCGCCGTCGTGGCGCGGGCGGTCGTCGATCCGAAGGCGCCGCCGTCCGCGCCGGTGCGGCTCACCCGCGCCGCGCTCGAGGCGCTGGGCCTCGAATGGGGCGAGGAGTTCGGCGTCGCCGAGGGCGACGGCCATCCGTTCGTCCGCCTGCGCGTGGACGACCAAGGCAACGCGATTCCCTACGTGCCGCTGCGCCTCGAGCCGTGGCGCTCCGAGTCGCGCGCCCCCGGCGGCGCCTGAGTCCGCCCGGGCGGACCCTCGCCCGGTCGCGTCGGCGAAACGAACGCGCGTCGGCGCCCCGCGGGCGCGGGCGCGACGTCGCGTCGGCGGAACGAACGATCACTCGTCGGCGCGTCCGCCTCGTCCGGCGCGCAGCGCCTCGTCGATTCGAAGCAGCAGGCCGACGCAGTCCCCGACGTCCGCCCCGCCGCCGAGCGCCGCCTCGAGGCAGGCCGCCCACCGCCGGCGATGGCCGGCGAGGTTCTTCGCCGCTGCGTCGGTCGGGTGGAGCCGCACGCAACGCCCGTCCCGTTCGTCCGGAACGACCGCGACCATCCCCCGCTCCCGCACCGCGCGCAGCGCGACGCTGAAGTTGCTGCGCTTGAGGCCGAGCCGCTCGCAGGCCTCCGTCGGCGTCGTGCCGGGGTTGCGGCCGACGTGCCGCACGACGTTGATCTCCGTCGCCGTCAGGTGCACCAGCGACCGGTCGGCGCCGACGCGCAGGTTGATCTCCCGCGCCACGCTGAGCACGGCTTCCGCCAGGTCGGCCAGCCGCTCGCGCTCCTTCGCGCCGCGTCCCGCGGCGGACGGACGGGGCGCGCGGCCCTTGGGTTTCGTTCCCATCGTCTTGTCCCTCGCGCCGGAACAGGCTACTCTATTTATGTCTGCATAACTACATATCTTCCTTCGAGGAGCGTCCCCCCGTGAACTACCGCCTTCGACCGACCGCCGCCGCCGGCGCGGCCGGTCCCGCGACGCCCGCGCCCCGCGCGCGGCGCATCACGCCCCGCCTGCTGCTCGTCCTGGCCGCGCTCGCCGCGCTTCCGCCGATCGCCACCGACCTCTACCTGCCCGCCTTCCCGCTGCTGGCGGCGTCGCTCGGCGCGACCGCCGCCGGCGTCCAGCTCAGCCTGACGACGTTCCTCCTCGGCGCGGCGCTCGGGCAGCTGCTCTTCGGCCCGCTCTCCGACCGCCGCGGGCGCGTCGGACCGCTCTTCGCCGGGACGGTCGCCTGCGCCGCGGCCGGCGTCGCCGCCGCGCTGGCGCCGACAATCGGCGCCCTCGTCGTCGCGCGCTTCGCCCAGGGGTTCGCCGGCGCGGCCGGCCTCGTCGTCGGGCGCGCGATCATCTCCGACCTCGCCGCGGATCCCCGCGACGCCGCGCGCGGCTTCAGTCTCCTCATGACCGTCGTCGGGCTCGCGCCGATCGTCGCGCCGTGGCTCGGCAGCCTGCTCGTCGCGCCGATCGGCTGGCGCGGCATCCTCTGGGTCGTCGTCGCCCTCACCGTCGCAGCGCTCCTCGCCGCCGCCGCGTCGATCCGCGAGACCCATCCGGCCTCGCGCCGCGGCGCCGCCCGCGCCGCCGACGCCGGCTTCTCCGCGCTGCTGAGCCGCCGTTGTCTCGGCGCCTCCCTGACCTTCGCGTTCGCCTTCGCGGCGCTGATGGCCTACATCTCCGCCTCGCCGTTCGTCTTCCAGAACGTCCTCGGCCTCGGCGTCCGCGAGTACGGCTTCGTCTTCGCGCTCGTCGCCCTCGCCCTGACCGCGACGAGCGTCCTCTCGGCGCGCCTCGCGGCCGCGGTTCCGCCCCGCCGGCAGATCCTCGCGGGCCTCTCGACCGTCGCCGCCGCCTCGGCGGCCCTCGTCGCCGTCGTCCGCCTCCGCCTTCCCGCCGCGTGGACGATCACGGCGATCACGATCGCCTTCGCCGGCCTCGGCTTCGTCCTCGGCAACGCCACCTCCGCCGCCGTCGCCGCCGCGCCGCGCGCCGCCGGCGCCGCGTCGGCGCTGCTCGGCGCGTTGCAGTTCGGATTCGGCGCCGCCGTCGCCCCGCTCGTCGGCCTCTGGGGCGACCGCACCGCCGTCCCGATGGCCGCGGCGATGACGGTCGCCGGGCTCGGCGCGCTCGCCTCGTTCCTCGTCGCCGACGGCGCCGAACGCGATGCGCGCCGCGGACGTTGCGCCGAGGCCTCCGCGGCCTAG
>JAJFTU010000175.1 GCA_021372775.1 bacterium
CGTCCTCTTCGGCCGCGCGGGGCGCGGGCGCGTGGGGAGCGGCTGCGACGCCGAGGACCGCGACGCGGCGGAGCGGGCGCTGGAGCTGCTCGGCCTCGCCGACGCGCGGCGCCGGCTCTATCGCTCGCTCTCCGGCGGGGAGCGGCGGAAGGTGCAGCTCGCGCGCCTCGTCGCGCAGCGCGCGCCGCTGACGCTGCTCGACGAGCCGACGGCGGGGCTCGACATCGAGTGGCAGGAGCGCCTGACGCAACTGGTCGCGCAGCTCCACGCGGAGATGGGCGGGGCGATCGTGATGGTCACGCACGACGTCGATCGCCTGCCGAGCTGCTGCGACCGCGCGCTGCTCCTCGGGCGCGGACTGGCGGCGGCCTGCGGCCGGCCGGAGGAGGTCTTCACGGCGGAGGCGCTCGGCGGCGTGTTCGGCTGCCCGATGTACGTCGCCCATCGCCACGGCCGCTTCTTCGCCCACGCGCTCGGCGTCGCGGAGGAACGATGAACGCGGCCTTCATCATCTCGCGCGCGCGCCGCGCGGACGCGGCGTCCGCCGCCGGCCGTGCGGGGACCGACGGACGATGAGCTTCTTCGACGCGTTCGGCGCGGCGTTGGCCGCGGCGCTGCTCGGCGGGGCCTCGGCCGGCCTGCTCGGCGTGCTCGTCGTCGGGCTGCGGCTGCCGTTCCTCGCCGTCGCCGCGGCGCACGCCGCCCTCGCCGGCGCCGTCTTCGCCGACCTGCTCGGCGCGCCGCATCTCGCCGGGGCGTTCCTCGGCGCGCTGGCCGGGGCGCTCGTGCTCGGCGCGCTGTTGCGCCGCCGCGACCTCGACCCGAACGCCGCGCTCGGCGCCCTCTTCTCGCTCACCCTCGGCCTCGCGTTTCTCGGCATCGGCCTGGGGCGCGGGCCGAAGACCGCCGCGCTGAGCCTGATGTGGGGCAGCCTGCTCTTCGCCACGCGGCTGCAACTCGCCGCGATGACGATCGTCGCCGCGGCGCTCCTCTTCTTCGTGGTCGTCTTCCGCCGCGAGCTGAAGCTGCTGCTCTTCAGCCGCCAGCTCGCGGCGCTGCTGATTCCCGAAGGCCCGTTCTTCGCCGGCTTCCTCGTGCTTGCCTCGGGCGTGGTGGCGGTCGATCTTGAAATCGTCGGCGGACTTCTGCTCTACAGCCTGTTGGCGAACCCCGCCGTCGCGTCGCTCGCCCTCGCGCGGAGCTTTCGCGGGGCGCTGATTCTCGGCGCGGCGTTCGGGGCCGCTTCCGCGCTGCTCGGATTCGCCGCGGCGTACTTTTTGGACGCGCCGGTGGGGGCGACGATCGTCCTCGCCTCGAGCGCGCTCGTGGGCGCGGCGTGGCTCGTCGCCAAGGCGCGCCGGGACGGACGATGAACGAACGGGACAGCGAGCTCGGCCAAGTCTTCGACGGCGTCGCGCGGGAAGCGACGATGCAGGACTTCTCCGCGGAGGAGCGGGCGAAGATCGACCGCTTCGCGGCCCGCTGGCGGATCGAGCCGGGGGACCGCGTCCTGGAGCCGGGCTGCGGCGCGGGGCGGCTCACCGAACTGCTCGC
>JAJFTU010000176.1 GCA_021372775.1 bacterium
GACCACGACAAGTGGGACCATCAGGGACGCGCCGTCGCCTCCAACACCCAGAAGACGGTCCGCGGCTTCGCCGACGTGCAGTTCGCGCAGTGGGTCGGGCTCCACGCCTCCTATTCCGACGTCAAGTTCACCGCCGACTGCATCGAAGAGGACTGCGCGATCGAGGACGAGGCGGCCGGCGCGACGCACTTCGACATCGCGGAGCGGAAGACGAAGCGGTACGACGCGGTGCTCACCGTCACCCCCCTCGACGGGCTCTCGATCGGGCTGACGGCGGCGCAGGACAAGAGCGACTACGAGGACAGCGTCTTCGGGCTGACCTACCGCAAGACCCACAGCTACGGGCTCGACGTCTCGTACGCCTTCGGCGAGACGTTCAGCGTCTACGGCGGCTACGTGAAGGACAAGATGGACTGGGACCAGGCCAGCCGCTACCGCGCGGCGTCGCCGCCGGCCCAAGTGGACAACCCGCTCAACAATTGGTTCGCGCGGACCCGCGACGACAACAAGACCTGGAGCCTCGGCGCCGACTGGAAGGCGATCAAGGACAAGCTCTCCTTCTCCGCCGACTACACCAAGTCCGACGGCTCGAGCGCGCAGCAGTGCATCCCGGTCTACGGGACGGTTCCGGCGAACGAGCTGTACCAAGGGAACTGCATCTTCCCGGCGCCGCCGGCGGGGACGTTCGGCACGCCGCAGACCTGGCCGGAGGTGGACGCCAAGTTCACCTGGCTGAAGGTCAAGGGGTACTACACCTTCAGCAAGGCGCTCTCCGCCGGACTCGAGTTCTGGAAGTACAAGTTCGAGGGCCTGGACTGGGCCAGCGACATGACGCAGATCTACATGGGCGGCTACGACTCGTCCGCCGCGAAGTTCGTCTTCATGGGCGTCAAGAACCCCGACTACGACGCGAAGATCTTCCGCGCCTACCTCGACTACCGCTTCTAGATTCAGGACGCGACGGTTCGCGGCGCTCGGCGCGGGCGGGGCTGGTCGCCCCTCCCGCGCCGTTCGCTGTCCGGGGACGGGCTCGGGGGCGCGATTCGCGGTCCGGATTCGCGCCGTCCACCGTAGAATCAGACCTGCGGAGGAACGGACCGGATGGCGATCGATCGGCGCGGGATCGAGGCGGCGGACGTCGCGGGGCGCCGGGACGACGCGAGCCCGGTCGAGGAGCGTCTTCGCGAGGCGCTGGAGTTCCGCGAGCGTCTCTTCGCGGCCTCCGCCGTCGGTCTGCTGGTCTACGACGACGAGGGCCGCTGCGTCATGGTCAACGACGCGGCGTCCCGCGCCATCGGCGGATCGCGCGAGCAACTGCTGTCGCAGAACTTCCGCGGGCTGGCGTCGTGGCGGGCCTCGGGGCTGCTCGACTTGGCCGAGGACGCGCTCGCGACCGGCGAAGATCGCGCCGGCGTGCTGCGCATCGTCACCACTTTCGGCCGCGACGCTTGGTGGGACTGCCGGCTCACGCCGTTCTCGGCCGGCGGGCGGCGGCATCTGCTGCTGCAGGTGAACGACGTCGGCGAGCGTCGCCGCGTCGAGGCGGCGCTGCTGGCGAGCGAGGCGCGTTTCCGCGCCTTCATGCGGCATTTCCCCGGCCTCGCCTACATCAAGGACGGCGAGGGGCGCGTGCTCTTCGCCAACGAAGGCTTCGCGCGCCACCTGGGGCTCGATCCGGACGCGCTGCTCGGCCGGACGAACGAGGAGATCTTCGGGCCCGGAACCGGCGGGGCCTTCGCGGCGGAGGATAGCCGCGTGCTCGCGTCGGGCGGCGACAGCGCGGTCGAGGAGGAGGTTCAAGGCCGGATCTGGGCGACGCGGAAGTTCTGCATCGCCGAGCCGGGCGCGCCGCCGCTCCTCGGCGGAATCACGATCGACATCTCCGAGCGGAAGCGGGCGGAAGACGCGCTCGCCGACGAGCGGGCGCGGATTCAGGCGGTCCTCGAGAACCTTCCGATGGGGGTCGTCGTCTACGACGGCGTGCCTTTCCGCTCCGTGCTCCAGAACGCGGCGGCGGAGGTGATTCTCGGGCGTCCGGCCCCGGGGGCGATCGAGGAGGCGGCGCTGGCCGGGTACTTCGAGGCGATGCGCGCCGGGACGGACGAGCCGTACCCCGCGGAGCGGATGCCGCTCGTGCAGGCGCTGCGCGGGAAGCGGACGGCGGTGGACGACATGGACGTCCGGCGGCCCGACGGAACGCGCGTTCCGCTCGAGGTGTTCGGGATCCCCATCGCGTCGCCTTCGGGCGCGCCGGCGGCGGTCGTCGTCTTCTTGGACATCACCGAGCGTAGGCGCTGGGAGGCGGTGACCGTGGCGCGGGCGCGGCTCGCCGAGTTCGCGTCCGGACGCGCCCTCGACGAGATCCTGACCCGCGCGGTGGACGACGCCGAGGCGCTGACCGGCAGCCGGATCGGGTTCTGCCACTTCCTCGAGCCGGACGAGCGCCACTTCTCCGTGCAGGTCTTTTCGACCCGGACGAACCGCGAGTTCTGCACGGCGGAGGGGCTCGGCCGGCACTGCGATCTCGACCGCGCCGGCGTGTGGGTGGACTGCGTCCGCGAGCGGCGGCCGGTGATCCACAACGACGTCGGCGCCCTTCCTCACCGCAAAGGGATGCCCGAAGGGCACCCCGCGGTCGTGCGGGAGCTGGTCGTGCCGGTCTTCCGCGACGAGAAGATCGTCGCGATGCTCGGCGTCGGGAACAAGGCGACCGACTACGACGACAGCGACGTCCGGATGGTGGCCCTCTTCGCCGACCTGGCGTGGGACTTCGCCGAGCGGAAACGGGCCGAGGCGCGGCAGCGGCGGCTCGAGGAACAGCTCGTCGCGGCGCGGCGGATGGAGTCGATCGGGCTTCTCGCCGGCGGCGTGGCGCACGACTTCAACAACATGCTCACGCCGATTCTGGGCAACGCCGAGATCCTGCTGCAGGAGCTCGGGGCCGACGACGGGCGCCGCGAGCGGGTGGAGCACATCGTGCGCGCGGCGGAGCGTTCGAAGGACCTCGTGCGTCAGCTGCTCGCGTTCGCGCGGCGCCAGACGCTGGAGATGCGTCCGGTGGACCTCAACGCCGTCGTCGAGGGGTTCCAGCGGATGCTGCGCCGGACGCTGCGCGAGAACGTGGCGATCGAGACGAGGCTCGCGCCGGACGTCGGGATGGTGCTCGCCGACGCGGGGCAGATGGAGCAGATCCTGTTGAACATCGCCCTCAACGCGCAGGACGCGATGCCCGGCGGCGGCCTCCTCGCGATCGAGACCGGCGTCGCGGACCTGGACGAAGCGTACGCCGCGGCGCACGACGGCGTCGCGCCCGGCCGGTACGCGTCGCTGGCGATCAGCGACACCGGATGCGGCATGGACGGCTCGGTCCTGTCGCGGATCTTCGAGCCGTTCTTCACGACGAAGGGGCCGGGGCGCGGGACGGGGCTCGGTCTGGCGACGGTCTACGGCATCGTCCGGCAGCACCGCGGCAGCGTTTCCGTCTACAGCGAGCCGGGGATGGGGAGCACGTTCCGGATCTACCTGCCGCGGCTCGGGGCAGCCGAGAAGGCCGCGGAGGAGGAGACGACGGCGGCCGCCGGACCGGCCGCGGAGACGGAAGAGGGGAAGGGAACGCTGCTCGTCGTTGAGGACGAAGCGGACGTCCGCTCGCTCGCCGTGGACGCGCTGCGGCGGAACGGATACTCCGTGATCGAAGCCCCCGGCGCGCAGGCGGCGCTGGCGGCCGCGGCGGCGCACGCGGGCGCGATCGACCTGCTCGTGACCGACGTCGTGCTCGCCGACGAGAACGGCCGCGAGCTCTACGAGCGGCTGGCGGCGTTGCGGCCCGGGCTCAAGGTGCTCTACATGTCGGGCTACACGGGCGAGGTCATCGACCGGCACGGCGTTCTCGCGCCGGGCGTTACGTTCCTCCAGAAGCCGTTCTCGCTGCGCGGCTTGGCGCAGAAGGTCCGCGAAGCGCTTTCGGCGCCGTAAGCGCGCTCATCCGGACGCGGCGCCGCTCCGGCGCCCGGCGATCCGCGGCGCCGCTCCGGCGCCCGGCGCCGTCCGTCAAGGTCGCGGGGGTCGGCGAGGCGATCCGTCCGTCGCGCAGGTCGCGCGAGGCCGGCGCGGCGAACGGTCCGTCCGTCAGGTCGCGTGAGGCCGGCGCGGCGCGTCGGGCCGCGCCGAGGCGCGCCATCCGCGGGCGTCGCGGTTGAGGTTCTGGCCCGGCGGCGACATCGCGCCGCGGCGCGCGTTGCGCGCGGCCCCCGTCTCGGCCGTCCCCTTCATCTCCCGGCGGACTTCCTTTCCCGGCTTCTTGGCGGGCGGCGTTCCGGCCGTGTCCTGGGCGGCGGCCTCCTTGCGCCGCGCCTCGGCGGCCGCGTTCTCCGCGGCCTTCCGCTCCATGCGGTCCGCGACCTCTCTGAGCCGCTTCGCGAGCAGCGCGGACGCCCTTGCGTCCACGCCCGTCTCGCCCGCGGACGGCGCCCGGCGGAGGACCCCTTCGAGCGCCTTCTTCTTGGCGGACAGCGAGAGCGCGGTCTTCGGGGGACTGAGTTTCGTCGGTCGCTTCAT
>JAJFTU010000177.1 GCA_021372775.1 bacterium
GGGGCGGAACGTCGTCTTCGACTTCGCGGGCGTGGCGGTCGTCACGCCGTCTTTCGCCGATGAAGTGTTCGGCGACCTTGTCGAAGAACTCGGCTGGGTCGTCGTCAAAGAGCGGGTCCGAGTCGTCGGCGCTTCGAAGCAGGTGAAGCATCTTCTCGCTGTCGTCATGTCCAATCGCGTTCAGCGCGCGGGGCCGTCGCCCGCGGTCTGAGCTGGACGGCACGACGCGCCCGCGCGAGGACCTGCGCGATTTGGCCCCGCTCCCCGCGCCGCGTCGCCGCCGGGAGGCCGCCGACTGCACGCGACAGGGACTTTCGGGCTACCTGAAAGGACCGCGACCTCAGTCGTCCCACGAAAGCTGCGTGGCCGCCTTGCATCCGGCGCAAGCGCACGCGGCGGCGCAGTCGTCGTAGAAGCCGTCGTCGTCGAAGTGATGGCACGCGACGAGCGCGAAGGTCGAGCCGCCGCACCCGCAGGCGAACGGCGTCCAAGGCTCCTCTGGATCAGGCTGCGGCGGCGGGTACCGGCAGGGAAGATGCTGCTCGCCCTCCGCGCCGCAGGCGACGCACGTGAGCCTCACCCGGTTGACTTGGTTGCGCCGCTCGCCGAGGCGCGTCCGGGGCGGCAGCGCCAGATGGAAGATCCGGCCGCCGCAGGCCTTGCATGTCGCCGGATAAGGGACGTAGGCGTCCCCCGGGTATTCGTCCGCGCCGAGATAGCGCCGGACCTCTGTTGCCGCGGCCGCGACCGGGTCGTTCGCGGCCGTCGCTTCGCGCAGATCCAGCGCGGCCGTCACGGCCTGGAAAAGACCGACACCGGCGCCCTGAAGCAGGCGCTCGGGGCGGGACGACGGGGAACGCCGCGACTCATCCTCGGTGGCGTCGTGCCACGTCGCGGCGATTTGCGTCAGTGCAAGTCCCAGAGCGTCGGTTCTCCCTCGCCCCGCCTCCGTCCGGGCGCGGGCCAGGAGGTCCGTGATCCGCCGGCACAGCCCCTCGATGCGGGCGCGCTGGTCATCGTCGAAAGGGTCGAGCGGGAGCCGCTTTCTCGTCCATGCCACCTCGGAAGCGATGGCCGAAAAGCACTCGTCGAGACTCAGAAACATGGCCGTCCCCCCTCGGCCGAGTATAGGGGGCATCTGGAGCGGGACGTCATCCCGCGGCGCCGAAAAGGCGCGACGGCGACGTGGCCGAGGGCGCGGCGCGCCGGGCCATGTCGGTTGCCGGCAGTGATGGGGAAGTGGTGCCCGGGGACGGAATTGAACCATCGACACCGTGATTTTCAGTCACGTGCTCTACCAACTGAGCTACCCGGGCACTCCGTTGGACCGGGAGACTTTAGCCACCGCGGGGGAAACCGTCAAGTCGCGCGTGCCGCGCAGGTCGGCGCCTCGGCGGGAGCGGCGCGGTCAGCGGGCCTTGGCGATGACGAGGCTCACGTCGTCCTCGAAGGGGACGCCGGCGGCGTGCCGCGAGAGGGCGGCGAGGATCGCGTCGCGCAGCGCCTCGGGGGAGTCGCCGCGGTGGGCGGCGACGAGCTCGGCGAGCCGCGCCTCGCCGAACGGCTCGTCCGCGGCGTCGGCCGCGTCGGTCGCGCCGTCGGTGGAGACGACGAGCGCGTCCCCCGGCAGCAGCTCGATCGACTCCGATTCGTAGGTCTGTCCGGGGAGGACGCCGACGACCATCCCGCCGGTCGTCAGGCGGCGGATCTCGCCCCGCTGCCCGGCGACGAGCGGCGGATTGTGGCCGGCGTTGACGTAGACCAGCCGCCGCGAGGCGTCGTCGTAGACGCCGTAGAAGAGGGTCGCGAACTTGTTCGCCGCGGTCGAGGCGCAGAGCTGGTCGTTGACGTCGGAGACGAGCGCGGCGACGTCCGAGCCCCACTGCGCGGCGTGGCTGCGCAGCGCGGCCTGCAGCGAGGCCATCAGCAGCGCGGCCGAGATCCCCTTGCCGGAGAGGTCGGCCAGGGCCAGCGCCATCCGCCGCCCGCCGAGGTCGATGAAGTCGAAGTAGTCGCCGCCGAGGATCCGCGCCGGCCGCGAGACGCCGATGTAGTCGAGCGTCGCCAGCTCCGGGCCGCGCTGCGGGAACAGCGCCTCCTGGACCTCCTGCGCGATCTCCAGCTCGCGGCGCACGCGCTCGCGGTCGGCCGCCTGGCCGATCAGCTGCGCGTAGTCGAGCGCGATCGCCGCCTGCCCGGCGACCGAGAGGAGCAGCAGCCGGTCCTCGCGCGTGTACGGCTCCTCGGAGAGCTTGCCGCCGAGGACGATGCAGCCGACGATCCGCCGCCGCGTGGCCAGCGGCACGACGAGCCGCGCCTCGAACGGGTCGAACGCCCCGCCGGCGTCGAGGCAGGGGCCGGCGGCGCGCAGGACGTGCGGCGGCGCGGGCAGCCGGTCCCAGGTCGTCTCCAGCGAGGGGACGACGTCGATCGTCGTCGGCGCCTCGGGATCGATTCCCTGGACCAGCGCCGCGAGCGCCGGGGCCGTGCGGCAGAGCGCCTGCCCGTCGGGGGCGAGGCCGCCGCCGCGGGCGCCGTTCGGGGCCGCGGCGTAGAGGGCGCAGCAGAAGTCGTTCCCGCCGTCTTCGGCCGCGGCGCGCGCCGCGGGGACGAGCCAGCCCGCCTCGTCGCGGCGCAGGAAGATCGTCACGCCGGAGGGATGGAGCGCGGCGTGCAGCTCGTCGGCGACGAAGCCGAGCAGGCGGCGCGGCTCGGCGGCGCGCTGGCGCACCGCGTCGGCGAGCTCGGAGAGGATCCGCCGCGCGTCGTAGGCGTCGCGGAAGAAGGCGCGGTCGATC
>JAJFTU010000178.1 GCA_021372775.1 bacterium
CCGCTTGGCCAGCTTGGCCAGCTTCAGCGCGACGATCGAGGCCAGCGCCTCGCCGCGCAGCGGCAGGAACGGCACGACGCGGCAGCGGGCCAGCCACGCCGGCTGCAGCGCGCGCGACAGCTCGGGGCGGACGCGCTCGAGAATCGCCTTCGGGTCCGGGTTCTCCGAACGCAGGGCGAGTTCCTGGATCGCCGCCGAGCCGAGGTTGCTGCAGATGAAGATCGCGGTGTTGCGGAAGTCGATCGTGCGGCCGGTGCCGTCGGTCAGCTCCCCCTTGTCGAAGACTTGGAAGAAGAGGTTCCGCACCTCCGGGCAGGCCTTTTCGATCTCGTCGAGCAGCACGACCGAGTAAGGCCGCTGCCGCACCGCCTCGGTGAGCGTGCCCCCCTTGCCGTAGCCGACGTAGCCCGGCTTGGCGCCGACGAGGCCGGAGATCCCCATCTCGCGGTCCTGGTACTCCGACATGTTGATCGAGACGAGGAACCGCTCGCCGCCGAACAGCGCGTCGGCCACGGCGAGCGCCGTCTCGGTCTTTCCCACGCCGCTCGGCCCGACGAGCAGGAAGACGCCCAGCGGCTTCTCCGGGTCGCGCAGCCCGGTCTTCGCCGCGCGCAGCGACTCGGCCAGTTCCTCGACCGCGTGGTCCTGCCCCTTGATCCGCTTCTTCAGCTCCTCGCCGAGCGACAGCAGCCGCGCCGCCTCGTCGCCGACCATCCGGCCGACCGGCACGCCGGTCCAGTCGGCGACGACCTTGGCCACGACGTCCGGATCGACCTCCAGCGGGATCAGCGGCGTCTTTCCCTGCGTTTCCTTCAGCGCCGCCAGCGCCTCGTCCAGCGCGCCGCGCGTCTCCGGCGCGGCCCCTTCGGCGGCCGCCGCGCCGCGGGCGGCGACGACCCGCTCCACCGCCGCGCGCTCGCGGTTCCAGCGCTCGGTCTCCTCGGCCAGCCGGCCGCGCAGCGTCTCCAGCTCCGCGCGCCGCGCCTCGACCGCTCCCGCCTCGACCACCGCGCCCCCCGCGGCGTCGCGTTCGAGCGCGGCGATCGCGCGCTCGACGTCCTGGATCTTCCGCTCCACGTCCTCGACGGCGCCCGGCTTCGAGCTCTGGGCGATCCGCACCCGCGCCGCGGCGGTGTCCAGCACGTCCACCGCCTTGTCGGGAAGCTGCCGTCCGCCGACGTAGCGCGCGGAGAGCGTCGCCGCGGCGAGGATCGCGTCCTCGCGCACCGTCACGCCGTGCGCCTTCTCGTACTTTTCCTTCAGGCCGCGCAGCATCACCGCCGCGACCTCCGGCGACGGCTCGTCCACCTTGACCGGCTGGAAGCGCCGCGCGAGCGCCGGGTCTTCCTCGAAGTACTTCTTGTACTCCATCCAGGTCGTCGCGCCGATCGTCCGCAGCTCGCCCCGCGCGAGGGCCGGCTTGAGCAGGTTCGCCGCGTCCCCCGTCCCCGCCGCGCCCCCGGCGCCGATCAGCGTGTGCGCCTCGTCGATGAAGAGGATCGCGCCGCGGCCGCGCGCGCGGACCTCTTCGATGACCCCCTTGAGGCGGTTCTCGAACTCCCCCTTCACGCTCGCGCCGGCCTGCAGCAGCCCCATGTCGAGGCCGAAGATCTCGACGTTCTTGAGGAAGTCGGGCACGTCCCCTTCGGCGATCCGCAGCGCGAGCCCTTCGACGATCGCCGTCTTGCCGACGCCGGCGTCGCCGACGACGATCGGGTTGTTCTTCCGCCGCCGGGCGAGAATGTCGATCGCCTGGCGGATCTCGGCGTCGCGGCCGAAGACCGGATCGACCTTCCCCGCCTTGGCGTTGGCGGTGAAGTTCGTCGTGAAGCGGGCGAGCGCCTCGCCCCCCGCCGCCGAGCCGCCCGCGGCCCCCGCGGCCGCCGGCTCGTCCTCGCCCGAACCGCCGAGGATCTTCCGCCAGTTCTTCTTGAACTCGTCGACGTTGATCTTCGCCAGCTCGTCCACCTCGGCGGCGAGGAACCGCCCCGGCGACTGCGCGAGCGCGGCGACGAGCGCGGCGGAGCGGGTCGCGCCGAGCCCCATCTCGAGCGACGCCATGAGGAAGCCGCTCTGGAGCAGATCGACCAGGCGCGGGTGGAAGGTCGGCCGCTCCGTGTTCCCCGAGCGGTCCCTGTCGAGCTCCGCATCGAGCGGGCGCTTGATCTTCGCCGCGTCGAGATCGAAGTGCGACGCGAGCTGGGCCATGTCGCCGTGCGCGTCGTCGAGGAGCGTCAACAACAGGTGCTCGACCGTGATGTGGTAGTGACCGCGCCCCATCGCGGCGCCGGCCGCGGCGAGCAGCCGGTCGCGCGTGTGTCCGTTGAGCCGGTTGACGAGCAGCCTGTGATCGACGTCCGCCATCGCGAAGCCTCCCTCTCTACCCGACGAAAACGACGCGCCCGTCTTCCGCGGGGCGTCCCAGCCAACTCGTCAGCCCCAGCCGCGCGTCGCCGCCGAGGACCGGCGCGGGGATCTCCTCGCGCCGCAGCACCAACTCCACCTCGCGTTCGAACAAGCCCCCCGACAGGCAGTCGCAGAGCTGCGCCAGCGCGGAGGCGTCCGCGCCCTCGGGCAGGAACCGCTCGAACGCCTCGCGCCCCAGCGGCCCGAGCGTCGTCCGGTAGCGCCCCGTCCAGTCCTCGATCCGCTCCCCCGCCACCGCGTCGGCGCCGAGCGTCGCCGCGCCGAGGCCGAGCCGCGCCCGCGACGCGGGGGGCACCGCGGCGAAGCGCCGCACGCACGACGAGACGCGCGCGTTCGCGCCGGGGAAGAAGTCGTTGACCGCCTGCTCGATCGCCGCCGCCGGCCGCGCGCGCCGCGCGAGCAGCCCGGCGTAGCGGAGCAGCAGCAGCCGCGGCAGCCGCTCCGCGCGGTCCTCCTCCACCAGCCCGGCGAGCAGCAGCAGCAGCCTCGTCGCCGGGTCCGCGCCGTCGGGGCGGTGCGCGGCGTGCGGCCGATGACGGGCGAAGGCGCGGTAAAAGAGCGAGAGGAGCCGGTGGTTGAACAGGTCGAGGAAGCCGCGGACGAGCGAGTCGTTCCCCTCGGCCTCGTCGCTCAGCAGATCCTCCGTGACGTGGATCGGCAGCGGCGAGTTCGGCCCGTAGAGGCCGAGGAACGAGGTTTCGACGACGAAGCGGGGCCGCCCGAGCTCGTCCTCCTCGCGCCCGACCGACGCGACCTCCGAAACCGGCGACTCGAGCGTCAGCCGCGGGCGCAGGCGCACCGCCTCGCGAGCCGCCGGCCCGGCGCCGCCGAGCCGCGCGGCGCGCGGCGCCCCCCGCTCCAGCAGCGAGACGAGCTGGAAGAAGGAGAAGCGGCGCGCGGCGCTCTCGTCGCCGTCGCTCACGCCAGCGGTCGGCGTCCCAGTCTCGGCGGCCATGAGAACGTCTCGCCCTGCTTCGCCCCGCGCAGCGCGAGGCGGCAGTAGGAGTTGAGCGCGGCGTACTCGGAGAGGAACTCGTCGAGCGCCGCGCCGAAGAGGAGCATTTCGCCGTCGCCGGCGAACCCCGACTCGTCCACGAGCAGTTCGAGGCGCGAGCCGCGCAGCGGCGCGCCGCGCAGCAGCGTCTCCTCGGCGACGATCCGCGCCGACCGCAGCCCTTCGAGCCGCAGCGCGAGACGGCGCGCCGCCTGCCGGTCGAAGAGCGCCGGCAGGTCGTAGACCGCGAGGAGGCCGCGCAGGACGTCGATCTCCCCCAGCGAGCGGTGGGAGAGCGCGAGGTGCGAGAGCAGCCGCCAGTGCAGCTCGCCGCCGAGCGGCGGCGGGTAGCCCGGCGTGACCGGCGCGATGTTGCGGAAGCGGGCGCAGGTCGGCGAGCCGTCGGTCGCGCGCGAAACGTCGCCGACCCGCAGCCGCGCCGGCAGGCCGCGGTTCGTGCAGGTCAGCTTGGCGACGACCGTTTCCGACGGCGGCGGCGCGGGCGCCGCGTCGCCGGCAACGAACGAGAGCAGCGTGTCCACCCGCTCGTCGAGAGGCGAGGCGCGGCGCTCGACCTGGTAGTAGACCGTGCCCCCTTCGCCCGCGCGCTCGACGACGTGCGCGAACGACTGGAACGCGCGGTACGGCCGGGCGGCCGCGCTGCCGCGGACCCAGCCCTCGACCGCGTCCACGGAGAAGACCTCGCCGTGCAGCGGATCGACCCCCGCGGGACGCAGCCGGTAGGCGACCTTCTCGTGGTCCACGCGCAGCGGCTCGGAGTCGGCGGCGAAGAGGTTCACGGCCGGCGCGCAGTGCAGCCGGACGTTCTCCGGGCCGGCGCGCAGCGCGCCCTCGGGGGTCTCCGAGAACTCGAGCAGCAGCTCGAACTCCCCCGCCGCGACGTCGCCGAGCGCGTCGAGGCGCGGCAGGTTGACGATGTCCACGAAGAGGAACTTCTGCGGCGCGGCGAAGTACTCGGTCAGCGTGCGGAACCCCGGGAACGACGTCGCCGGGAACGGCAGCAGCGCCTCGTCCTCGCCGAAGCCGCCGGGCGCGCCGCGCGGCGCGACCTCGACGACCTTCGAGCCGGCGCGGAGCGCGCCCCCCTTGAGCCGCCGCGTCAGCGCGAGGTAGAGCGCGTACGCCGTCGCCGGGTCGCCGTGCAGGTGCAGGCGAAGCGGCGAGAGCTCGATCTCCTCCGGCTTGGCGCCGGGCGAGGGACGCAGCGCGAGGCGCAGCCGACCCGCCGAACCCGCGGGACGCTCCACGACCGCGTCCTCCAGCGAGAGCGGCAGCAGCCGCGCCGGGGCGGTCGTGCGGAACGGGCAAACGGTCCCTTCGATCGCCGACGCGGCGACCTCGGCCCCGCGCGGCACGACCGTCGCGCGCCGCACCATCTGCGGCAGCGGCTCGAACTGCATGATCGTGAAGCCGGGGAGCGGCCGCAGGACGTGCGGCCAGAGCAGCTCCATCAGCGCCTGCGTCAGCTCCGGGAAGTCGTCGTCCAGCTTCTGGCGGATCCGCCCGGCGAGAAAGGCGAACCCCTCGAGCAGGCGCTCGACGTCCGGATCGGCGCCGCGCTCGGCGAGGAACGGCGCCGCGGCGGGGTTCGCCCGCGCGAACTCGGCGCCCATCTCGCGCAGGAAGGCCAGCTCGTCTTCGTAGTAGCGGTTGAACATCGCGGGTCAGCTCACGTCCACGCGGCCGTCCGGGCCGACGCGGGTCACGAAGGCGACCGCGGCGCGCCCCTCGCCGACGACGAGGCGGGCCGAGATCTCGAAGGCGAGCGTCAACGAGCCGTCCTCGGGCGGGGCGAGGCGGACCTCCACCGACGCGAGGCGCGGCTCCAAGGCGGCGATCGAGCGCTGCAGCGCCCGTTCGAGCGACGCGGCCGAGTCGGGATAGCCGCGGGCGAGGTCGGTCAGGTCGGGCACGCCGTAGTCGGGCGCCGCGGGGGCGTTCCCCTGGCGCGAGTTCAGCATCGCCCGCAGGTGCGCGAGCACCGACGCCTGCACTTCGGACGCACGGTCCGCGCCGCGCCGCTCGCGCTCCAGCTCCGGCCTTCTCAGCCGCTCGAAGAGGCTTCGTTCGCTCATCGTCTTCCGAAGGCGGCGGGGGCCGCGGCGCTCGCCGCGGCCCCGCCGGGCGGAACTCAGTTGTGCCAGTCGTCCAT
Organism: bacterium; assembly: GCA_021372775.1. Lineage (NCBI taxonomy): Bacteria > bacterium. Next base: position 5,595 of record JAJFTU010000178.1, read on the forward strand.
CGCGACCGTCTTGCCGACCTTGTTCTCGATCTCGATCTTCTGGAAGGTCATCGAGACCGTCTCGAGCTCGCGCGTCGCGTAGAGCTCGCCCTTGTTTCCCTCCTCCGACTCGCCGACGAACTGCTGCAGGCCGGAGACGGTGGCGTTGGTCAGCTTGACGGTGTGGTAGACCTCTTCCGTCCCTTCCGGGGTCGTGTGCACGAACTCGAACAGCACGGTCTTGAGGACCTCGTTCGTGACCAGCGCCTGGAAGATCTGCGGCGAGGACGCGCCCCATTCCTTGGTGAAGGTCACCGGGCGGTGCTGGCGCTTGCCCGAGGCCTGGCCGGTGTTGGCGTCGCGCGGGCTCACGCACTCGTAGGAGAAGCGGACGCCCGGCAGCTTGGCCTTGTGCGCCTCGCGCGGGCTCTCGCCCTTGAACTTCCCCTGCTTCTGCCCCTCGATCGAAACGTAGAACTCGTAGGCCATGGTCGTCTCTCCCGCGGCGTCGCGCGGCGGGCCGAGAGCCCGCCGCGCCGCCGGCGCGTCACTTCGCCTTGTCCAGCTTCCCCACCAGCGACAGCTCGAAGAACGCCCCTTCGTACTTGAAGTGCGGCGTCACCTTGAGGCCGACCTTGTACCAGCCGGGCTCCCCTTCGACGTCGGAGACGGTCACTTCCGCCTTGCGCAGCGGCCGCTTGGCGTAGGCCCCGGGCTGCGCGGCGTCCATGTCGAGGACGTACTGGCCGATCCAGTTGTTGAGGTCGCGCTCGAGGTCGGCGCGGGACTTCGTCGAGCCGATCTCCTCGCGCTGCAGGACCTTCAGGTAGTGCGCGAGACGCGTGACGATGAAGATGTACGGGAGGCGCGTGCCGAGCTTGTAGTTCGCCTCGGCCATCTTCCCCTCCTTCGACTGCCCGAAGTTCTTCGGCTTCTGGCAGGAGTTGGCGGAGAAGAAGCAGGCGTTGTCCGAGCCCTTGCGCATCGCGAGGCCGATGAACCCTTCCTCGGACAGCTCGTACTCGCGCCGCTCCGAGAGCAGGACCTCGGTCGGGATCTTCGCCTCCATCTCGCCCATCGACTCGAAGACGTGGACCGGCAGGTCCTCGACCGCGCCGCCCCCCTTGGGGCCGACGATGTTGGAGCAGAAGCGGTACTTGGCGAAGCTGTCGGCGAGGCGCGAGGCGAGGGCGAACGAGGAGTTGCCCCAGAGGTAGCTCTGGTGGTTCCCCGAAACGTCCTCCTGGTAGTCGAACGCCTTCACCGGCACCGTTTCGGGGCCGTACGGCAGCCGCAGCAGGAAGCGCGGCATCGTCAGGCCGACGTAGCGCGCGTCCTCGCTGTCGCGGAACGAACGCCACTTGGCATACTGCGGCCCCTCGAAGATCGACTTCAGGTCCTTGAGGTTCGGCAGCTTGAGGAAGTCCTTCTCGCCGAGGAACTCCGGCCCGCCCGCGGCGAGGAACGGCGCGTGCGACATCGCGGCCACCGCGGCGCAGTTCTGGAGCAGCCGCACGTCCTGCGCGCCGGGGCCGAAGCTGTAGTTGGCGACCATCGCCCCGACCGGCTCGCCGCCGAAGACGCCGTAGTTGTCGGTGTAGACCAGCTTGTAGAGGCCGGACTTGGTGATTTCCGGCGCGTCCTCGAAGTCGGAGAGGAGGTCTTCCTTGGAGACGTTGAGCAGCTCGATCTTCACGTTCTCGCGGAAGTCGGTCCGGTCCACGACCATCTTCAGGCCGCGCCACGACGACTCCAGCCGCTGGAACTCCTCGTTGTGGAGCACCGCGTCGAGCTGCTTCGACATCTTGCGGTCGATCTCGGCGATCATCTCGTTCACGAGGTTCTGGTTGACCCGCGGCGCCTCGGCGCGGCGGTCGATCAGCTGGCGGACGAACGCCTCGAGCCCGGTGCGGGCGACGCTGTAGCTCTCGTCCGTCGGCTGGAGCTTCGTCTCGGCCATGATCTGGTCCAGGAGATCCCCTTCGGCGCCCGGACCGGTCTGAGCCTGCTGTTCCTTCTCGGCCATATCTCACCCATCGGCGCGCCGGACGCCCCCGCGTCCCGCGCCGCGATCGAAACGCCTCACTTCGCCTCGTCCGCGCCCAGCTCGGACAGCACGCGCTGCACGTCCGCTTCGCTTTCCAGGAGCGCCTGCAGCTTCTTCCGGAACGCCGGCAGGTTGCCGAGCGGCCCCTTGAGCGCCTGCAGTGCGGCCCGCAGCTCCAGCAGCTGCTTCAGCTCCGGGACCTGCTTCGCCACTTCCTCCGGCGCGAAGTCCTTCATCGAGTCGAACTTCAGCTGCACGCCGATCTGCTCGTCCTTCTTGCCGGACAGCGTGTCGTCCACGTTGACCGCCAGCTCGAGCTTCTGGTTCCGCAGGACGTCGTCGAAGTTGTCCTTGTCGATGCGGATCGGCTTCCGCTCCTCGAGCGGGCGTTCGTCCGCGCGGAGCGTGTAGTCGCCGACCATGACCATCTTCAGCGGCAGTTCGACCTCGGCCTGCGCGTCTCCCGTGGCCGGCTTGTACGTGATGTTGACCCGCTCGCGCGGCGCTACGGTTCCTTCGTTGGCCATCGTGCGCTCCTCGTGTCCGCCCGCCTTGTGGGGCGGCGCGTCGCCTTACGTCGTCACCCCTTGAATCCGAACGCGGCGGCCGGATCGATGCGGGCCAACCGCGCGAACGCCTCGTCGGCGCGTCGCGCCGAGTCGGGCGAACTCTTGCCGTCCCCCCCGCGCGGCAGCGCGCGGTGGCAGGCCAGAAGCAGTCCCAAAGCCTCCGCGGCCAGCGCCGGCTCCCAGACGTCGAGCCCGTGGCAGCGGAGGTCCTCGTCGAGCGCCTCGGCTTGGGCGAGGGCGAGCCGCGCCTCGCGCAGCTCGAGCATCAGCCGCCCCGCGGCGAGCCGGCGCGCGAAGGCGCGCCGCCGCGACGAGGCCGAGGCGACCGCCCCGGCGAGCAGCGCGAAGCCGTCCGCCGCCCGCCCGTCGCGGGCGAGGTCGCGCGCCTCGTTCAGCGTCTCCTCGAACTGCGCGTCCTGGTCCCCCGCCGCCGCGGCGGCGCGCGGCGCGCTCGGCGCGGCCGCCGGCGCGGGGGCGAGGATCGTCGCGTGCGCCCAAGCCCGCGTCTCGTCCGAGGCGAACGGGGCATCGTTGTCGAAGCGCAGGTCGAGCAGCGCGGGGAACGCGGATAGCAGCTCCTCCAGCTCCGTGCGCACGACGCGGCGCGCGGCGGCGTACTCGGCGCCCAGCCCCTCCAGCGCTCGCAGCGCCAGCCGCTGCAGGTCGAGCCAGAGGACCGACTGCGGGAACTGCGCCTCGCACTGCTCCAGCAGCGCCTCCCACTCGCCGCGCGCGGCGAGTCCTTCGAGCCGCTGCGCGAGCTGCGGGTTCGCGCCGTTGTTCGGGACGCGCGTCCGGCCGTCGGTGTGCGGCGGCAGCGCGCGCACCCGTCCCCACGCGGCGACGCGCGCCAGCTTGTAGGCGAGCGGGAGCTTCGGGTCGCCGCGCCGCAGCGCGGAGGCGAGGCTCTTCAGCCCGGCGAGGGTGTCCTTGAGCGCCTCTTCGCGTCCGGCGCTCGAGGCGAGGTCCGCCTCCGACGCCGCGGGCGGCGCCTCGTAGACCGGCGCCGGCGCGGCGGGCGCCGCGGCGGCCCGCTGCACGGCGACCGGCTGCGTCGTCACCGCCGGCGCGGGGACCGGCGCGGGCTCGGGCTCCGGCGCCGCGGGCGCGGCCTCGGCGGCCCGCTCGCGCAGCGCGCCGAGCAGGTCGCGGAAGCTGGGCCCGGCGCCCGACAGCTTCTGGTCCAGATCGCCGTCGAGGCGATCGAGCGCCGCCGCGCACCGCTCGAGCGCCTGCGCCTCGTCCGGCGCCGCGGCGCGCCCGCGCACCGCGATCGCCAGCCGCTCGGCGAGCCACTCGAACGCGGCGACGCGCGCCTTCTGCTTGTGCGCCTCGGGGAACAGCGCCGGCCACAGCTCGTCCACCAGCCGCGACGTCCCTTCGAGCCCCGCGGCGAGGCCGGCGTAGCCGTCGGTCCGCAGCAGCGCGGCGCAGAGGTAGCTGGCGACGAGCAGGTCCTTCGACGTCTTGCCGAGGATGGCGCGCGCGAGATCGACGACACGGTTCCAGTCGGCCTCTCCCGCCGACGACGGCGAGGAGAGCTTGTCGATCTCGTCCTTGAGCGCTTCGTACTCGGCCTCGTAGCGGGCGAACGATCCGCCCGGCGCGTCGGCCGAGATCGGCGCGGCGATCAGCTCGACGAGTCCCTGAAGGTCAGTCACGGCGCATCTCCGCCAAACAGCTCCGCGCGGCGCCGCGGGGCGCGCGCGGGAACGAGACGCCGCGGGTCTCGGCGTCCACTCATCGTCCGCTCCAACGCTTGAACATCGCGCGGAACGTGGGCCACACGTCCGGCGCGGCGCCGGCGGCGCCGTCCTCCGCGGGCCGGAAGCTGCCGCGCGCCGAAACGCCGAGCGCGGCGGCGTAGTCGCCCGGAGGAAGCGCCTCGCCGACGAACGTCGCCCGCCGCGGGCCGTCCTCGAGCGGCGCGTCGATGAAGACCGCGGGGGTGAAGCGCCGCCAGAAGAGATCCGCGTTGAGCAGCGAGAGCCAGAAACTCGCCGCGAACGCCGCCTGCTCGAGGCTCGTCCCCGCGGGCAGCACGAGCGGCAGCGGGGCCTCGCCCCTGCCCACCGCGGCGACGACCTGGGGCATCGCCCGGTCGAGCCGCGCCAGCGCCGCGCCGTCCTCGGCGGCGAGCAGCCCCTCGGCGCGCTCGGCGAGCCAGGCGTCGAAGAAGCCGCGCACCGCCTCGCGCGGCAGCGGACGCGGCGCGCGGCAGCCGGCGAGCCGCTCGACGAAGGCGTCCCGGTCGGGCGCCGCGGCGACGACGCGCCGGCACTCCTCGAGCGCGCCCCACGTCTGCGCCAGCGCGAGCGGCGCGAGCGCGTACTGCCGGCCGAAGTCGCGCCGCGGGAACTGCGCGACCAAGGCGAACGGGAACGAGCGCAGCCCGCCTTGGTCGGCGCTCGGCGCGATCAGGCCGGCGATCAGCTCGCCGCCCCCGGGCACGCCGAAGAGAAAGAACCGGCGACGGACGTCGGGCCCCGGTCCGCCGACCGGCCCGCTCGCGTCGAGCCGCGCCTGCTCGGCGCCGCGGTGGAGCCAGTCCTTGAGCGCGCGGGCGCCCGGCGAGACCAGCCCCACCTCGAGGTACTCGGGCCAGAACGGCAGCTTGCCGTAGCAGGCCAGCGCGAGACCGTCCGTCACCGCCGGGCTCACTCCCCCGCGCCCTGCGCGGGAGGCGGCGGGAAGCCGCCGCGCATCAACTGGATCAGGCGCGCGACGTCTCCCCCTTCGACGTTGAACTCGAGCGTGACCTTCCCGCCCTTCTTGTCGAGCGGCGGCTCGAAGGAGAACGACACGGTCTGGCCGGCGCCCCCCTTCTGCAGCAGCTTGAGCGGCGCCCACGAGCCGGACGTCGAGGCGATCTCGAACGGCTTCCCTTCCTTGTAGGCGCTGCCGAAGGTCCGCCCGAGGAACCCCTTCCGCTGGGCGAGGACGGCGCTGATCGAGGCGACCTCGCTGGCCCGCGAGCCGAACAGCTCCACCGTCGCCTCGCGCGTCGCCGGATCCCCCTCGCGCCACGACAGCTCGTCGCCCTCGCCGAGACGGATCACGATCGGCTCGACCTTCAGCTTCTTCTCGAGGTCGGACGGATCGAACTTCTTTCCCGAGAGGGTCAGGCGGAGCTTGAGCGGGCGGGGCGTGTCGGTCCCTTCCTCGAACAGCACCTTGGAGAGCGCGAGGGCCTGGTCGAGCCAGCGCTGCGCGGCCGGGGTGAGCCCCTTCCCCTGCGTCGCCTCGCGGAACTTGACCGCGAAGCCGGTGGCGCCGCCGAAGACGTCCACGACCGACTTGAGGTCGGCCACCGGCGCGTTCGCGCCGCCGCCGAACGGGAACTTGCCGTTCAGCGCCCCGAACGTCGAGGCGACGTCGCCCCACTGGCTGCCGAGGTCGAGGCAGGCGGTGCGGCGGTACCCTTCGGTGACGCGCTTGAGCACGCCGACCTCGAGCTTCGACAGCCCCGGCACGGCGTTGCGGCACTTGTCGCTGAAGTCGCCCATCTTCTGCCGCAGGGCGTCTTCCTTCGGCTTGAGGTCCGAACCCTGCTGCCGCAGGACGTCGTCCCGCTTCGCCTGCTTGGCCGCCGGATCGCGCGCCGACTTCACTTCCTCGCGGCACTGGTCCACCAACTCGTCCTGCGCGCCGTACTCGTTGATCAGCGGCGCGACCTCCTTGGCGAACGTGCCGACGCACTCGTTCGACTTCGCCGAGGCGGCCTGCACCGACTCCAGCTGCGCCTTCACCGACGCCGCTTCCGAGTTGCTCTCGGCGAGCTTGCCGAGGCTCTCCTTCACGCCGTCGAGGCTCGTCTGCAGCGCCTCGCCCGACGCCTGCCCGGCGCGCAGCGCCTCGTTCAGCTTGGCGTAGCACTCGCGCAGGTCGGCCGGGGCCGACTTGTCCTCGCAGGCGTTCTGGAAGGCGACGTAGACCTCGAGCGCCGAGCCGCCCGAGCGGCCGAAGCAGTCGTTCTTGATGCTTTCGCCGACCTTCCGCAGCGAGAAGCCGGGAAGGCTCCCGCCGCCGAAGGCGTCCTTGTAGACCGCGAACTGCCGCGCGAGTTCGGCCGCCGGCGCGGCGCCGCGCGCCGCGTCGAGCTTCCACGCCTTCTCGATCCCGGTCGGCGCGCCGTCGCTGAACATTCCGCCGCCGACCTGCAGCTTCGCCACCGCGCCGAGCATCGCCAGGCGGTCTACGCAGCCCTGCCCCTTGTCGCTCGCGATCCGCTCGGCCGCGGAGAGAGTCGGCTTCAGGACGTCGTCCTCGAAGCCGCGCTTGAAGAGCTGCCCGGTCAGGTCGCCCAGCTCGGCCGCGCGCCGCATGCCGAAGCCGCGCCAGAACGAGAAGCCGGCGAGCTTCCGCTGGTAGTCGGCCAGCTTGCCGGTCGCCTCGAGCGCCTCCGGCGCCTTGGCCGCCGAGCCGCCCGTCGCCCGCAGTTGCTCGACGAGCCGCGGCGCGTCGGCCTGCACCTGGCGGTAGAGCGAGCCGTTGAGCGAGAGGGAGTTGAGCGACAGCGCCAGCAGCAGCAGGCCGAGCGCCGCCGGCGCGATCGAGAGGGCCAGCGCCGCGCGCTTGCCGCGCGAGCCGCCGCCCGAGGTGCGGGAGACGAGCCCCGCGTCGCCGGCGATCCGCTTCTTGAACAGGTCGAGCAGGAAGTAGCTGCGCTTCGGCTCGTCGTCCGCCGCGGCGGCCGCCGCCGGCGCCACGCCGAGCGTGCGGGCCAGTTCGGCCATCGCGCGGCCGAGCGGCGTCCCCTCGCCCTGCGTGCCGCTGGTGAAGAAGAAGCCGCGGGCGAGCGGCGCCTCGTGGAACGGGTCGTCGCGGAAGAGGGCCGACGCGAACGCCGCGAGCGGCGCCTCGAGGCGGCGGAACTCCTCCGGGAAGAAGAACAGCCGCCGCGCCTGACGGCGCGACGCGACGCGGGCGAGCGACTCCAGCCGGCAGGCGGCGAGGCCGGAGCAGACGCGGTCCATCGCCTCGCGGACCATCGACGCCGGCTCGCCGGTCGTGCGCGCGCTGGCCCAGCCGAGGATCTCGTTCTTGCGCGCCGGCGACAGGCCGCGGAAGAACTCCACGAACCCGTCCACGAGGTCGCACTTGCTGACGACGACGTAGACCGGGAAGCGGAAGCCGAGCTCCTCCTGGGCGAAGTCGATCACGTCGCGGATCTTCCCCGCCTGCTCGCGGAGCTGCGCCTCGTCCAGCCGGACGAGGTCTTCGCTGGGCACGACGACGACGAGGCCGTCGAGCGGGCGCGCGCCGCGGTTCTTGCGGAGCATCCGGAGCAGCTCGATCCAGACCCGCCGCTCGTTCGGCCCCGACCCTTCGGTGACCCACTGTCCCGGCGTGTCGAGGAAGATCAGCTCGTCGGTGAAGAACCAGTCACAGGTGTGGGTGCCGCCGACCCCCTTCACCCAGTCCTTCCGGACCGGGAGCTGCAGGCCGGAGTTCTTGATCGCGACCGTCTTCCCCGCCTGCGGGCGCCCGACGACGAGGAGCCAGGGCATGGTGTAGATCGCGTCGCGGCCGCGCCCGGCGCGCCGCAGCAGGTCGAGCGCCTCGGCCATGTCCTGGCGCAGCCGCGCCAATTGCTGCTCGTCCACGCTCGGCGCGTCGGAGAGCCCCTGCAGCAGCTTCCGTTCGAGCTGCCGCGCGCGGACCTGCCGCGAGACCGAGACGCCGACGACGACCAGCACGGCGACGACGATCGCCGCGATCGTGATCCAGAGCGCCGTGAAGCCGGAGGCGAAGACGCGGAAGAAGACCAAGAGCGCGCCGATCGTCTGCGCCACGAAGCCGACGCCGAGCGGCCAGACCGCGGGGCGCAGGCGGAGCAGGATCGCCGCGACGAGCAGGGCGAGAAGCAGCACCGCCACGCCGGCGGGCCAGACGAGCGCGATCATCGAGGGATTCACCTTGGCGACGTCGGGAAGCGCCGCGAGGAGCGCGAGGCAGGACATCACGCCCTCCCTTCGCCGGCGAGGAACGCCGCGGACGACTGCTGGACGAGCGGGCGGACCGCCTTCTCCGCGTCGGCGGAGACGCCGCCGGCGTGGAAGAAGAGGACGAGCCAGATCAGCAGGCAGAGGGCGAGCGTCCCGAAGCCGGCGTAGAGCCACCAGCGCGGCCACGGGGCCTTCCCCGGCGCGACCTCCGGCGCCGGACGGTAGGCGTCCGGGAAGAGCGGCGCCGCGTCGGAGGGCGCGGCCTGGATCGAGCGGACGAGCCGCTGGCGGATCGCGCCGATCTCGGCCGCCTGCTGCGCGGCGTCGAGCTCCGCGTACTTGCCGCGGAAGCCGAGCGCGAGGCAGACGAGGAAGACCTGCTTGACCTCCGCCTGCCGGTCGCCGAGCGCCTCGAGCTTCTTGAAGAAGTTCACGCCGCCCGCGACGTCGTTCTGCAGCACGACGTGCAGCGGCTCGGTCGCCCAGAGGGCGCGCGAGGTCCATTCCGATTCCGCCACCTGCTCGTCGATGAAGAGCGAGAGGGCGTACGACGCGAGTTCCGCGTCCTCGCGCTCGATCCCCGCCGCGGGGGCCTCGGTCTCCAGCCGCTTCATCGTCCGCAGCACTTCGCCGCGGAACTGCTGGTACGACGGCTGCGGCGCTCCCGGCTCGCGCGGCAGCATCGCCGCGCAGCCGAAGACCGGCGTCGTGAACTCGGAAAGGCGCGCCGCGCGCCTCGGCGCGGCTTGGCGCGGCGCGGCGGCGGGGGCCGCCGGCGCCGCGGCCGGCGCGGTCTCGCGGGCAATCGGTCCGGTCGCGGCGTCTTCGTTCGCCGCCGACCAGTCGAACTTCTTCTCGTCGCTCTCTTTGGCCATCGCTGTCTCTTTTCGCCGGGGGGCCGGCGGGCGCCCACGGGCGCCGTCGTCGTCAGTTCTCGGGGAGGAGGGTCACCAAGGCCAGCGAAACGTCGGCGGGGCACGAAAGGAGAAACGCCCCGAGTTCGTCGGCCGGCAGGCCGTGCGAGGCCCATTCGGTTCCTTCTTCGATGCGCAAACGGAAGAACGAGCCCGATTGCCCCGGCGGCAGTTCGGGCGGCGGGCTGGACAACGGCTCGGTGAAGATGCCGGGGAGGGCGTGGCGGGTCAGCGTCTCGACCCGCTCGGGGGTGCTGATCTTCGCCGCGACGAAGAGGCCGCGCAGCCGCGGCGCCGACTCCGCGGCGTTCGCCTCGATCAGCAGGCGCGCGCCGACCTTCTTCGCCTCGGGCGGGATCAGGCAGCGGAAGAGGTCGCCGGCGCGGTCCATCTTGGTGCGGATGTAGCGGCGCGCGAAGAGCGGCTCGGAGAGCTCGACGACGAGCTGGCGCAGCCGCTCGAAGACCGGCGCCGGATCGCGGTGGTCGTACGGCGGGATGTCGTCCACCGTGCGTCCCTGCTCGTCGCGGTGGAGCAGCGAGCCGGCGAGACGCGCCAGCTCGAGGTACGCCTCGCGCGGATGGCAGGCGCCGTCCTGGCAGAGCTCGCGCAGCGCCGCCTGCGCGCCGCCGAGCGCCTGGTGCAGCAGCGCGGCCGCGGGATCCTGCCCGCCCCGCACGTCGGCGAGGGCGCGCATCACCGTGGCCAGGCGTTCGACGACGGCGCGGGCCGGGGCGTGGATCGCCGGGGCGGCGGAGAGGAGCAGCGCGGGGGGCGCGAAGCGCGCGTCGAGCGCCGCCGGATGCGCGCGGTCGCCCGTGCGCACGAGGCGCGCGATCGGCAGCAGGTCGAAACCGTCCGCCGGCTCGCCGCCGAAGATCAGCCGCAGGTTGAGGTCGAGGAACTCGACGGTCTGCGGATCGCCGCCGGTCTCGAGATCCGCGACCTCGATCCGGCGCACCACGTAGCGCGCGCCGCCGTCGGCCGCGTCTTCTTCGGCGGTCTGCGGCGAACGCTCGTCGAGCCGCCGCACGCCGACGAAGACGTCGAGCGGCCGGCCGGCCTCGGCCATCAGCGCCTCGAAGCTCCGTCCGGGCAGCCGCGCCGCGCCGGGCAGATCGATCACCGTGCCGTCGGGCAGAACGCCTTCGAGCGCCGCGACCTCCAGCCGGAAGTTGTCGAGCGGAACAGGATCGACCTCGACGCGCGCCACGCCCCAGCCGAACGGGGCGAGCGCGCGCAGACGGGCCGCGACGCGCCCTTCGGCGTCCAACTCGTGCCGCTGGAAGTGGTGCGGGCGAAGAAACAGCCCTTCCTTCCAGCGCACGGGCCGCGACTTGCTCATGCGTTTCCTCCGGGATCCCCTGTGGTTGACGCTTTATATCGCATCCAAGGCCGCTTGCGGAAGCTTTTTCCCGCGGATATTCGGCGGTTGATGCGCCCTTCGCGGCTTTGCTACAGTCTTTCAACAACGCCGCGGAGCGGCGGACCGAACGGCGCCGGCTTTCGGCGCCGCGGAAGCGCGAGGAAGAAATGGACGAGCCGCTCGAGACGGGAGCGAAGGCCGAGTCGTTCGAGGAGGCGCTTCGCCGCACGCTGAAGGCGATCGCGGACGGGCGTCCGGGGACGCCGGAAGCAGGCTTGGACCGGGAGCGGGCCGAACTGCTCGCGCTGGTCGCGGAGCTTTGCCGCTTCGCGCAGGCGGTGGACGCCGGCGTGGCCTATTTCCTGATGGAGCTGAACGTCGGCCCCGGCATGAACACGCTGCAGCTCAAGACGGCGAGCCAGATGATCGGCAACCGGCTGCAGGCGTTCCTCGCCGGGCAGGACGGCGCGCTGGAGGGGCTGAAGCTGAGCCTGGAGCGGAACCGCCGCTTCCTGATCGACCTCAACGAGGCCTACCGCGCGGCGATCCCCGCGGGCGCGGCGAAGCTGCTCGAGGCGACCTCGGCGCGCGCGGCGGCGAAGAAGCACAAGCGGGTCTTCGGGCTCGGGGCGAAGGACGCGCTGCGCGAGGTCGCGGCGAAGCAGGGCGACGCGGCGTCGCTCCCGCCGGAGGACCTCTTCCAGCACTACTTCGGCGAGGCGTTCATCGCCGAGCTGGCCAAGCGCTCCGGCGCCTGAGCGGAGCGCGTCGTCGGCGCGTCGTCGCCGGCTTCGCCTGAAAATGAACAGGGGCCGCGTCCGCGCGGCCCCTGTTTCATGAAATCGCGCGCGCCGTTCAGCGCGCCGGGAACGCGGCCAGCGTCTCGAGCAGCGCCTTCTGGAACTCGGCCGGCTTCTCGAACTGCGGGAAGTGCCCCGAACCGGCGATCGCCAGCGCTTCGAAGTCCGGGTGGTACTTGCGGTTCGCCGCGAGGTTCGCGGCGCGCCGGTCGCCGTTGATCGCCTTGATCGGCGCCCGCGTCGCCTTGAGTCCCGCCGCCTCGTCGTAGGCGATCAGCGACTCCATCGAGCCGATCGCGGCGGCGGGATCGGCCGAAGCCATCTCGTCGGCCACGCGCTTCACCAACTGCGGATCGGCCTCTTTGCCGAAGATCGCGGGGATGAACTGCCGCGTCGTCCCCGGCAGGTCGGCCTTCATCCGCTCCAGGAACTCCGCCTCCCCCTTCGGGTCGCGCGCGTCGGCGTCGAGCAGGGTGTCCACCGGAACGATCCCCACGACGCGCTCGGGCATGATCCGCGCCGCCTCGAGCGCGACCGGCCCGCCCATCGAGTGGCCGACGAGGATGATCTTGCCGAGGCCGAGCTTCTCGACGACCGTCTTCACGTCGGCGGCGTAGGCCTGCATCGTCCACGCCTTGCGGCCGTGGCCCGACTTGCCGTGCCCGGCGAGGTCGAGCGTCACGACGCGGTGCGTCTTCGCCACCTCCGGCAGCACGCCGCTCCAGTAGCCTTGGTTCCCCGACCAGCAGTGAATGAAGACGACCGCCGGCCGCCCCTGCCCTTCGGCGTGGTAGGCGATCGGCGTGCGGTCGGCGTACGACGGGACGACCCCGTCCACCGGCGCGCCCGGCTTCGGCGACGCCGCGAGCGCGAGCGGCGCAAGGGACAACAGCGCAAAGAACGTCGCGAACAGCTTTCCGCGCATCTTCGGTCTCTCCTTGCGCCGCCTGCGGCGCGACATGGTTCACTGGCCCAGCGCGTCGATCTCCACTTCGGCGACGACGACCGGGTGCACGAACTTGAGCCGTTCAAGGACCGCCGGATGGACTTCGCCCAGGCGCGCGACGGTCCGCCCGCCGAGCCGCACCTCCGCGCCGCGCCCCGGCAGGAACAGATCCGAGGAGCTCGGCGCGTAGACCGCGGCGCCCGCGGGCACGCCCATCTCGGCGAGGAACTGGTCGAGCGCCGAGCGGCCGACCGCGTACCCCTGCCCGTCGCCGGCGATCGCCAGCGCGGCGAGCAGCTTCTCGCCGCCGCCGGTCGGCGTGGTCGGATCGACGAAGCAGGCCACGCCGACCTCGCAGAGCCGCTGCGGGTAGGTGTGGCCGAGGTTCACGGCGAGGGTGTCGAGCAGCCCCGGCACGAGCGACGTGCGCACGACCGCCTGGTCCTGCGTCACCGGGTTCTCGATCGTCACCGGCTCGGCGCCGTCCGCGCCGCGCCGCGCGGCTTCCGCCGAAACGAGCGAGAGGGTCATCACTTCGAGGAACCCTTGGCCGACGAGCGCGCGGCGGGCGAGCGCCTGCCGCTCCTCGCGCGGATCCGGCTTGCCGTACGTCGCCGAGGTCAGCTCCACCGCCGGGAGACGGTCGTAGCCGTAGGCGATCGCGACGTCCTCGAAGAGGTCGCGCGGGTGGAGGATGTCGGCCCGCCACGCCGGCACGAAGACGCGGATCTTGTCCCCCTCGCGCCGCGCCTCGTGCCGCATCCGCCGCAGCAGGTCGAGCACCTCGTCCGGCGTCCAGGGCACGCCGATCAGCCGCCCGGCCGCCGCGGGGTCGATCACGACTTCCTGCGGCGCGAAGTCGGGGGTGATCCGCGCGCCGTCGGCGTAGCGGACCTCGACGCTGCGCGCCGCGCTGCCGGGGCAGGCCTCGAGCAGGCTGGTCACGACGATGTTCAGCGCGCGGTCGATGTGCCGGTCCTCGAGGCCGGTCACGTCCACCAGGACGTCGGTGGTGTCGAGCGTCACCCGCGTCAGCTCGCCGTTGATGATCGGCGGCATGGAGAGGACGTTCCCCTTCTCGTCCTCGAGCACGGGAACCTTGCTCCCCTTCTCGAGCAGCCGGGCGAACGCCTTCCCCTTCGGATGGCGCGCGAGGATCTCCGCCGGGTCGAGCGCCTGCGACGGGTCGCTGGTGTCGAAGCCGAGCGGCGTGAACCGCACGCCCCCCTGCTTCGCCGCGGCGCGGTAGCGGAACGCCGTGCCGGTCACCTTGGAGAAGTCGTGCACGCCGATCGCGGCCAGCTTGCGGTCGCGGCCGAGCGCCCAGTGGACGTTCTCCTGCAGCTTCATCAGCGAGCGCAGCTTGGCGTCGTCGAACTTCAGGCCGTGGACCGTCGCCGCGACGATGCGCGGGCGGTAGGTGTCCGGCCCGGCGACGCCCGGATCGACCGTCAGCGTCAGCGGCCCGCGTTCGAGCTCGTAGCGCGGCGAGCCGGCGACGTCGCCGAGGAACCCGGCGAGGCCGCGCGCGAGGCCGGCCGGATCGAACAGATCGGGGCGCACCGCGAGCAGTTCCATCCGCAGCACGCGCACGTCCCCGGCGGGGGTCGCGTGGCGCGCCGGGTCGCGCAGGTCGGCGCCGCAGCCGTCGCAGGCCGGCGGCGCGAGTTCCTCCCCTTCGCCCGACTCGGAGAGCGCGCCGCACGACGGGCAGCGCCAGCGCCGCGCCGTCGCCCAGCCTTCGACCGAAGAGCCGAAACGGTGCAGCTGAAGCTCGAGCTCCTCCGGGGGAAGTTCCCGCCCGAGGTAGCCGAACAGTTCGTCGAGAGGAATCGCTACGACCGGCACAGCGGGGTCTCCTTCAGCCAATCGAGACGGGCCAGATAAAGGTCGCGGATGTCGGAAAGGCCGAAGCGGAACATCGCCAGGCGCTCGAGCCCGAGGCCCCACGCCAGCACCGGCACGCGGCAGCCGAGCGGCTCGGTGACTTCGGGACGGAAGACGCCCGCGCCGCCCATCTCGACCCAGTCCTGCCGCGATTCCATCCAGACGAAGACCTCGACCGACGGCTCCGTGTAGGGGAAGAACGCCGGCCGGAACTGGAACCGCGGGAAGCCCATCTTGCGGTAGAACGTGCCGAGCAGCGTCAGCAGCGACGCGAACGACGCGTTCTCGTCGATCACGATGCCGTCCACCTGATGGAAGACCGGCAGGTGCTTGTAGTCGATCGCCTCGCGGCGGAAGACCGGGCCGACGCAGAAGACCTTGCGCGGCGGGTTCGGGTCGGCGGCGAGGGCGCGCACGCTGCTCGCGGTCGTGTGCGTGCGCAGCACGCACCGCTCGGCGAGCGCGGGGTTCCACTTCGTGCGCCAGCCGATCGAGCCGGTGTCGCCGCCGTTCTCGTGCGTGCGGCGCACGCGGTCCACGAGGTCGGCCTCGGGCAGCGCGCAGGAGGCGGGGCGCGACAGGTAGAACGTGTCCTGCATGTCGCGGGCCGGATGGTCCTGCGGCTGGAACAAGGCGTCGAAGTCCCAGAAGGCGCTCTCGACCCACGGCGAGTGCGTCTCCTCGAAGCCCATCTCGAGGAAGGCGCGGCGGGTGGTCTCGAGGATCCGCCGGAACGGATGCTCCTTGCCGAACGCCGCCTGCGGGCCGGGAAGCGTCACGTCGTAGCTGCGGAAGTCGACGTCGCGCCAGCGGCCGGAGACGAGCAGGTCGGTCGTCAGCTCGTTCGCCTCCTCGCGGACGACGATCCCTTCGCCGTGGACGCGCTTCCCTTCATCGGTCGCCGCGGCGAGGCGGCGCTTCCGTTCCTTGATTTCGACGACGCCGGAGCGCTTGGCCAGCCTGGCCAGCGCCGCGTCGAGCGGCAGCGCCTCGGCCAGCGGGCCGCGCCGCGTCGCGCCCTGTCGATCGAGCCGCGCGAGCAGCTCCTCGTCCGGGTCGAGCGGCGGCTCCGCCCCGCTCCACGCCGGGCCGGCCGTCACCTGCTGCCCGTCCTTGCGCGCCCAGCCGCGCTCGCCGAGCCAGCGCAGCGACTCGCCGACGACGCGCGCCTCGAGGCCGCTCTTGGCGGGAAGCTCCTGCAGCGTCGCCCGGCCGCCGAGCGCCGCGAGGGCGCGGGCCACGCGCCGCTCGGGGAACTCCGCGTTCGGCCAGTCCTTGGCCTTCGGCCCGACGCGCAGCTCTTCGTCGCGCTCTTCCTCGAACGCGACGAGCCCGCGCGCCTCGAGCCCCGCGGCGGCGGCCGCGACCGGGCTCTGGTCGAGCCCCAGCTCTTTCGCCAGATCGTCGACGGGGACGTTCCGCCCGCGCTCCGCGAGCGCCGTCAAAACCCGGGCCTCCACGGCCCGGAAGATGTGCGCCATTGAACCGCCTCCGGCCGCGCGCAGGGGCGCGGCGCGCGGCGATTCTACCCCGCGATCGGAGAGGGGCGCCCGCTCGCCGCGCCGCCGTCGCGCAGCGCCGCGAGCGCCGCCCGCGCCGCCGTCTGCTCCGCCCGCTTCTTGGAGCTGCCGACGCCGCACCCGAAGGCGTGGCCGTTGACGGCGACCTCGATCACGAACTCGCGGGCGTGCGCCGGGCCGCGCTGCTCGGCGAGCCGGTACTCGGGCAGCGACCAGCCCTGGGCCTGCGCGAACTCCTGCAGCTCGGTCTTCGCGTCGGTGTGGGCGTCGTTGTCCGCGTTGGCGATCGCGTCGCCGAAGAGGCGCGCGACGAGCCGGCGCACGGGACGGACGCCGCCGTCGAGGAAGAGCGCGCCGACGACCGCCTCGAAGGCGTCCGCGAGGATGTTCTTCTTCGTCCGTCCGCCGGTCGCCTCTTCGCCGCGTCCGAGAAGCAGTTCCTCGCCGACGCCGAAATCTTCCGCGAGCGCGGCGAGGCTGTCGGCGTCGACGAGGACGGAGCGCAGCCGCGTCATCTGCCCCTCGTTGAGCGGAGGGCGGCGACGGTACACGCGTTCCGCGACGAGGAATCCGAGAACGGCGTCGCCGAGGAACTCCAGCGGCTCGTTGTACGGAACGTCGCCGTGCTCGTGGGCGTAGGAACGATGGGTCAAGGCCTGACGCAGCAGGTCGGAACGCTTGAACCGATGATCCAGGGCCCTTTCCAGCTGACTTGTCTCGCGCCGAGGCCTGTTCTTGTTCTCTTCAGTCAATGTTGTATGCCTCGAGCCTCCCCCCCAAACAGCGGGGCGCAGTTTACCATCCAGTCGATGCTCACGCGCGGTCCGAAGCGAGGTTTTCGGGCATACTGCCCCCTATGAGTGGTGCATTGCTCCGCATTTTTTTGCTGTTCTTCGCAGTCGTGCCGGCGCTCGCCGCGCCGCCGACGTCCGCGCCCGCGGAGCGAACGTCCACGGCCGCGGCGCCGACGTCCGACGTCTCCGCCGCGTGGCCGCCTCTGCCTTCAGAGACGCGCGCCGTGTTGCTGCTGACCGGCGGAGACTTCGGCTACGCGAAGCCGAAAGGGTGCAACGGCCGCGCCGGGGGAGCGCAGTACCGCCCCGCGTTCGATCGCTGGCTCGCGCAACGCGCGCCGAACGTCGAACGGATCTGGCTCGCGGCGGGCGACAACGGCCCGTTCCACAACGAGCAGGTCGCCGTTTCGTTCGACGAGATGCTCGCCTTGTACGCGCGCGTCGGCTACCGCGCGGCGACGATCGGCGACGCGGAGTTGCGGACGCCGGGACCGGCGACTCTGGCGCGCGAGGCGTCGACGACCGGCGCCGGCGCGGCCACGAACGCGCAGCGCCCGGCGTTGGTCGCGGCGAACGTCGTCGTGCACGAGACGGGACGCGCCGCGCTGCCGGCGTCGATCGTGCTCGAGACGCGCGCGGGGCGTTGGCTCGTCGTCGGCGCCGCGCCGCATCGCCCGTCGCAGGTTTTCGGCGCGCCGGACGTCGGGACGATCGTCACCGTCCCTGCCGCGCCCGCGGTGCGCGCGGAGATGGAGCGGCGGCGCGGCGAGTACGACCACGTCGTCCTCGTCTCGTCGCTCGACTACCGCGACCTCGAGCAGCTCGTCGCGACCGTGCCGGGCATCGACGTCGTCGCCTCCTCGGCCGGCACCTACTTCGAGCCCGCGCCGCGCGCGGTCGGCGCGACGCAGCTCTTCTGGCTCGGCGCCGAAGGGCTCCGCCTCGGCCGCGTCGCCCTCGACGACAAGGGCCGCGTCCTCGAGGCCCGCGTAATCCCGATCCGCGGCGACTTCCCGATCGACCCTCTCGCCCCCTGACCCCGGCGCCGGCGTCGCGCGTAGGGGAGGCTGGCGCGCCGATCACGTCGTCGGAACAAAGGCGCCGCCACCGCGCCTGCCTCCCGACACGGACACGGCGCCCCCTTGCCTTTCAACGTCCAAAGACAGACATGCGCGAGGCTCGGGCCTCTTCGATGGCGGCGCCGAGGAACGCGCCGACGGCCAGCCAGTCCGAGGCCAGCGCGACCTCATCCCGCTCCGGGGCGGTCCACGGACCGGCGGCGGTGGCCGCGTGCCCGGCGGGCAGGCCGACGAACGCCCCCGCGCCGCGGAAGAACGACATGGCGCCGAACTCCCGCATCGCGTCGCGCCGGGCGGCCGCGTACCGCGCCGCTTCGTCCCACA
>JAJFTU010000179.1 GCA_021372775.1 bacterium
CGGCGTGTCGAGCAGCAGCGTCGTCATCCCGATCACGCCGTTCATCGGCGTGCGGATCTCGTGGCTCATGTTGGCGAGGAACTCGGCCTTGGCCTTCGCCGCGTTCTCGGCCTGCTCCTTCGCCTCCTCGAGCTCCGCGGAAAGCGACGACTGCATCTCGAGCGACGAGATCATCGCCCGCGTCATCCGCTTCGTCTCTTCCGCGGCTTCCTTCTGCGCCGTGACGTCGCGGCCGACGACCTGCCGCTCGGCGACGCCGCCCGCCTCGCCGGGCACGGCGAGGACGGTCCACGCGATCCACGCCTCGCGCCCGTCGATCAGCGCCCGATGCTCGAACTTCTTCGCGACGGCGGGGTTCGAGGCCGACGCCAGAACCGCGTCCAGGCGCGCTTCCTCGTCGGGGGCCACGGCGGCGGCGAACGGCGTGCCTTCGGCGGCGCGGAAGCGGCAGAGGAAGGAGGCGTTCGCGAACAGAATCCGCCCCTCGGGATCGAGACGACAGACCATCTCGTCGAGCGTCTCGAGGATCTCGCGGTGGCGGTCGCGTTCGGCGGCGGCGGCAGGGCCGACGCCGGGCGCGTGGATCTCTCTGTCCACGAATGCCGTTCCGCGCGGTTCGCCCCCGTTCGAACCGCGTCGCGCCCCGGTTGGCCTCTCCTGAAAAAATAGGCGCCTTTCGGACGCCCGGTCAAGTCGCGCCCTGTCCGCGCCGCAACGGCGCCTCTCCTTTCCGGGACGAAAAGCGGCCGGCTCCGACGCCCGGAGCCGGCCGCAGGGAGACGACGGAGAGGGGCTAGTACGCGTCGTGCTCGCGGAAGTCCTCGGGGCGCACGACGTCGCGGAACTTGAGGTAGACCCACGTTTGGTAGGCGATCACGATCGGCACCATCACCAGCGCCACGCCGAGCATGATCTTCAGCGTCAGCGGGCTCGACGCCGCATTGTGCGCGGTGAGCGTCGCGCCCGGATCGATGTCGCGGCGCGACCAGAAGAGGCGCGGATAGAGGCCGCCGACGCCCCAGAGCACGGCGCCGGCGATCGCCGCCGCCGACCAGCCCCACGCCGCCCAGCGCCGGCCGCGGGCCAGCGCGACGCGCAGCATGACCAGCCCCGCGACGGCGAGGAGCGGCAGGACGAGCAGCAACGGCCACTTGCCGTAGTTCTCCCACAGCGGCGTGGCGAAGGCGGAGGCGACGAGGAAGGCGACCGCGAGGACGACCTCGACCGGCCAGGCCCACTTGACCGTCGTCTCGGCCCGCCGGCGCAGGTACCCCTCGCTCTTGGCGGCGAGCCAGAGCGCGCCGTGGACGACGAAGAAGGCGACGAAGAGCAGGCCGCCGAGCAGCCCGTACGGGTTGAGCAGGTCGAGCAGCGTGTCGTTCTGCGGCGGGTTCACCGTGAACGTGAGGCCGCGGAAGATGTTGGCGAAGGCCACGCCGAACAGCAGCGCGGGGAGGAAGCTGCCGACGGCGAGGCAGCGGTCCCAGAGGTCGCGCCAGCCCGAGTCGTCCACCTTGTTGCGGAATTCGAACGAGACGCCGCGGATGATCAGCGCGAAGAGCAGCAGCATCAGAGGCACGTAGAGCACGCTGAACATCGTCGCGTAGGCGGCGGGGAAGGCGGCGAAGGTCACGCCGCCGGCGGTGACCAGCCAGACCTCGTTGCCGTCCCAGAACGGCCCCATCGCGTTGACCGCGACGCGCCGCTCGTCCTCGCTCTTGGCGAGGAACAGGAAGGTCGAGCCGAGGCCGAGGTCGAAGCCGTCGAGCACGAAGTAGACCGTCCAGAGGACGCCCCAAAGCGCGAACCAGATCGTCTCCAGCATCGGACGTCCCCCTTCAGCGCGCGGCCGCGGCGGGCGCGGCGGCGGCGGCGGGCTCGGGCCCCTTGCGGGCGAACTTGGCGAGCAGGAAGAAGTCCACCATGCCGAGCAGCGAGTAGAGGATCACGAACATCGTCAGCGTGAAGAGGACCTGGCCGGGGCTGATCGAGACCGTCGCCGCCTCGCCGGTGCGCATGTAGCCGTAGACGATCCACGGCTGCCGCCCGATCTCGGCCAGCGTCCAGCCGAGCTCGTTGGCGAGGTAGGGGAGCGGGATGGCGTAGACGAGGATCCGCAGCAGCCAGCGGCGCCCCTCGGGGTTCTTGCGCGTCCAGACGGCGAGCGCGGAGAGCGCGATCAGCGCCATGCCCAGGCCGACCATCGCGCGGAAGGCGAAGAACGAGGCGCCGACCGGCGGGATGAACGGCATCGCCGCGATCTTGGCCTCGTAGTCGCGGCCGAACCGCTCCTTCATCCGCTGCTCGTACTGGTCGCCGTACTCCGTCTTGAGCCGCGCGACGAACGCCTCCCGCTGCTCCTTCTCCAGATCGTTCAGCCCCTTCACCTCGCCGTTCGGGTCGTAGGTGGCGAGCAGGCTGAGGAAGCCCGGCACCGGCAGCGCTTCGACGCTGTTGCGGCGGTTCGCGGCGTCCGGCAGCTGGAGGATGTTCATCGGGGCGCCCTTCTTCGTCTGCCAGAGCGATTCCATCGCCGCCAGCTTCGTCGGCTGCGTCTCGGCGAGGATCTCGGCGCTCATGTGCCCCTGCACGAGCTCGAAGAGGGCGAAGACGAGGGCGAAGACCGCGGCGACGCGGAACGACTTGCGGAAGAAGGCCTGCTCCGCGCCGCGGAGCAGGTGCCACGCCGAGACGCCGAGGACGAAGAAGCCGGCGAGCACGAACGCGCCGCTGACCGTGTGCACGAACTCCAGCAGGGCGAACTTCTGCGTGATCACGGCGAAGAAGTCGTCGAGCTCCATCCGCCCGTTGCGGAGGACGAAGCCGACCGGGTGGTGCATGAAGGCGTTGGCGACGAGGATCCAGAAGGCCGAGAGGTTCGAGGCGATCGCCACGAGCCAGATCGTCGTCAGGTGGAGCTTCGGCGAGAGCCGCTTCCAGCCGAAGAACCAGACGGCGATGAAGGTGGACTCGAGGAAGAAGGCCAGCGTCGCCTCGACCGCGAGCAGCGAGCCGAAGATGTCGCCGACGTACTTGGAGTAGGCCGCCCAGTTCGTGCCGAACTGGAACTCGAGCGTGATCCCGGTCACGACGCCGACGGAGAAGTTGATCAGGAACAGCTTGCCCCAGAAGCGGGCGGCCCGTTTGTAGTCCTCGTCCCCGGTCCGGACGAAGATCGTTTCGAAGATCGCCACCAGGACCGACAACCCCAGCGTGAGCGGAACGAAGAGGAAGTGGAAGTACGTGGCGACCGCGAACTGGACCCGGGACAGCGCGACGACGTCCATCAGGCGGCTCCTCCGGTGCGCACCGCGCCGCCGCGGGCGGAACGGCGCGCGGCGGGACGATGCCAAGGGTCTTTATCTACCGCGCGCCCCGCGCGCATCAACCGGAAAAGCGTCAATTGTTTCTGGTTATCGGCCGCCGCGCCACGGGTCGGGCCGCCGCGTATACTCGCCGTTCCCCGCGGGAGAAAGCGATGAACGCCGTCAAAACGGAACGCGGCCGCCGCGCGCCGGCCGTCCTCGAAGGCCTGCTCGCCGCCTATCCGGACGCCGACTGCGAGCTCGTCCACCGGAATCCGTTCGAGCTGCTGATCGCGACGATCCTCTCCGCGCAGACGACCGACAAGGCGGTCAATCTCGCCTCGCCGAAGCTCTTCGCCGCGTATCCCGACGCGCGGGCGCTCGCCGCGGCGACGCCGGCGGACGTCGAGCCGTATATCTCGTCGATCGGACTGTTCCGAAACAAGGCGAAGATGATCGTCGGCGCGGCCCAAGGGCTCGTCGAGCGGCACGGCGGCGAGGTCCCCGCCGACCGCGCGGCGCTGGAGCGTCTCCCCGGCGTCGGGCGCAAGACGGCGAGCGTCGTCCTCTCCACGGCGTTCAACGTGCCGGCCCTCGCGGTGGACACCCACGTCGCGCGGCTCGCCGGGCGGCTCGGCCTCTCGACCGCCGCGGATCCGCGGGCGATCGAGGACGACCTGACCGCCGTGTTTCCGGAGGAGCGCTGGGGCTTCGTCAGCCACGCGCTGATTCTCCACGGACGGCGCGTCTGCGCCGCGCGCGCCCCGCGCTGCGGCGAGTGTTCGCTGGCCGGCGTCTGCCCCTCGGCCAAGAAGCCGCAGCGCGGCTGATCCACCGCGGCTGGCCGCCCGGACGGAGCCGCATCGCGCGTCCGCCCGCGCCGCGTCGCGCGCCGGGTTAGACTCGCGGCATGAAACGCTTCCTCGGCCTGCTCCTCGTCCTCGTCGCCGTCTCGGCCGCGCAGGCCGCGGCGCCCGCGCCCAAGGCGCCTGCGCCGCGCGCGAACCCCGTCGCGGCCTCCTCCGCCGCCCCCGCGC
>JAJFTU010000180.1 GCA_021372775.1 bacterium
ATGGCGCTGTCGGCGTTCTTCTTCGCGGTGATGGCGGTCTTCGCCCGCTTCGCCGGCGCCCGCCTGCCGGCGCAGGAAGTCGTCCTCGCCCGCGCCGTGATCTCGACCGCGCTCTCGTTCGTCATGCTGCGCCGCGCCGGCGCGCCTTTCCGCGGCAACCGCCCCAAGATGCTCGTGCTGCGCGGACTGACCGGCTTCCTCAGTCTCTCCTGCTACTTCTGGACCGTGATCCACCTGCCGTTCGCCGAGGCGGTGCTGCTGGCGCAGACGGCCCCGATCTTCACCGCGCTGATCGCCTGGAAGGCGCTCGGCGAACGCCCCGGCCCGCGCTTCGCGCCGGCGGCGGCGATGGTCCTCGTCGGCGTCGTCCTCGTCGCCTCGCCGAGCCCGGCGGACTTCGAGGGGGCGCAGCTCGGCTGGGTCGTCGTCGGACTGCTCGGGGCGGTCGCCGCCGGCTCCGCCTACACGGAAGTGCGCGCCCTGTCGCGCGGCGAGCACCCGCTGACGATCGTGCTCTGGTTCCAGATGACGATGATCTTTCTCTCGCTCCCCGGCACTTTCGTTTCAGGCGCCGTCCTGCCGCGCGGCGCCGACTGGCTCTGGCTCGCCGGAGTCGGCCTGTTCGGCCAGGCCGGCCAAGTCTTTCTGACGGAAGGGTTGCGGCGCACGCCGGCGGGTCGCGCCTCGCTCGCCAACCCGCTGGTGATCCTCTTCGGCGCGGCGATCGGCTGGCTCCTGTTTCACGAAAACCTCGACTGGGGCGATCTCCTCGGCGCCGCGCTGCTCGTCTTCGGACTGATCTTCTCCGGAAGCGCCCCGCGAAACGCGGTCCCGCGTTCCTCCGCGTCGTAGAATTCATCCTGCGCCCGCGACCGCGGGCCAGCGGACCGGCAGCGCGGCCGGAGTGGAGGAATGGAAATGCCGTTCACCATCGGACTGATGGGCTTCGGGCGGATCGGGCGGAATCTGTTCCGCATCCTCTCGCGCAGCGACGAGGTGCGGATCGGCGCGATCTCCGACATCGCCGACCCCGAGGCTCTGACCTACCTCGTCCGCTACGATTCGCTTCTCGGACGATTCCCCGATCTGCTTTCCTGCAAGAACGGCCGGCTCTACACCTACGGACGCGAGATCCCGATGCTCGCCGGCAAGGATCCCGGCGACGTTCGCTGGTCCGACTACGGCGTGGACTACGTCGTCGAGGCGACCGGCCGCAGCCGGACGCGCGCCGACCTCGCGCGCCACCTCGACTGCGGCGCGAAGCGGGTCGTGGCCTGCACGCCGCCGAAGGACAAGGTGGACGCGACGGTCGTCTACGGCGTCAACCACCACCGGCTGCGCCGCGAGCACAAGATCGTCTCCAACGCCTCCAACACCGCCCACGCGGCGGCCCCGATTCTCGCCGCGCTCCACGGCGCCTTCGGCGTCGAGCGCGGGCACCTCACCTCGGTCCACGCGCTGACGAGCGTGCAGCGGCTCGCCGACGTGCCGGCCGACGACTACCGCCTCTCGCGCGCCGCCGCGGAGAACATCGTCCCCTCGGAGACGAACGCCGCGCACGTGCTCGAGGAAGTGCTCCCCGAGATGAAGGGACGGCTGCGCGCCTCCGCGCTGCGCGTGCCGGTGTCGAACGGCTCGCTCGTGGACATGACGCTCTGGCTCGGCCGCGCGGTGGACAAGGACCGCGTGAACGAGGTCGTGCGCACGGCGGCGGCGGGGCCGTACAAGCGGATCCTCGAGTACAACGTCGATCCGATCGTCTCCGCCGACGTCGTCGGCACGTCGTTCTCGTCGATCTTCGACTCGGCGGCGACGATGGCGATGGACGGCAACCTGATCAAGGTCGTCGCCTGGTTCGACAACGGCTGGGGCTACGCCGAGCGCGTGGTCGACCTGCTGCGGCGCTTCGACGAGCTGGACGGCGATTCGGCGGAGGAGGGACGATGAGCGTCAGGGTCGGCATCAACGGCTTCGGCCGGATCGGCCGGGCCGTCTTCCGCATCATGAGCCGCCGCGACGACGTCGAGGTCG
>JAJFTU010000181.1 GCA_021372775.1 bacterium
TCGTGAGCTTGACGGGGAGGATCCGGTAGACACGGTCAATTCCCCTTCTTCACATCTTCAGGGCTCTGGCGTCGCACTCGAGCATCGTCGAGATCGCGGCGCCGTCGCCCATGCGGGCCCGCGACGCGGTGCGGGCCCGCATTCCGTCGTCATTCGACCGCGAAGTCGAACAGGTCGTTCGTCTTCACCCAGACGCCGTATTCGCCCTTCGGCAGCGGCCGACGGGGCGTCATGCGCCAGAGGCCGGGCTGTTCCTCGACGACGTCCGCGGGGATCTGCCAGTCCACGTCCGGCGCGCCGACTTCCTTGTAGGTGACGAAGCCGGCCCGGCCCATCTTGACCGAGCGGTTCCTGTCCCCCTTGTTCGGCTTGGCCTTGACGAGGAAGTAGCGGCCGACGGGGCTCTGGCGCGAGGCGACGAGGAAGGTCGGGCGCGGGTCGGTCGTCCGCACGGGGGCGGCGAGTCCCGGGAAGTCGGAGAAGAGCAGCACCGTGACGAACGCGTACGTCGTGGAGACGCTTCCCGCGGTCGACTTGAGGTCCTTCTCCCACTCCTTGGTGCGCATCCGCACCATCCCCTCGCTGAGCACCAAGGGCGTGGAGGGACCGACGCCGGTGCCGGGATTGACGACGATCGTGGTCTGCTGCACCGAGCCCGCGGACGAGCGCTCGAGCATCGCCGTGATCGCGTCGGCGCCGACCCCCTCCTGCTTGAGCCGCCCCAGGCTGTCCGCGTCGAGGCGGAAGTCCACGCGCGGCGCCTGCTTGATCTTGGCGACGACGACCTGGTCCCCGAGCCCGAGCTTGGCGAGCTTCACGACCTCCTCGTTCGTGAGCGCCGCTTCGGGCGCGCGCGGGACGGCGGCGACGTTGGGCGCGGCGGACGCCTCCGACGCGCCGACGCCGGCGGACCCGGCGGGCGGCGCGGTGGTTCCTCCGCCGCCGGCCTGTTCCTGGGCGATCGCGACGGCGGGAAGCGAGAGAGCGAAGGCGACGAGCGCGACGATCCGGGACGTTCCGTTCATGCATTCTCCCGACGCGGCGCGGCGGCGCCGCGCGTCATGGCGAAAGGCGCCTCGGCGCCTCGGTGCGGTTCGTGAACGCGGGCGCCCGCCCCAAGACGGGCGCCCGCCCCCCCGTGCCGGCGGCGGGGAACCGGGCGCCGGCGCGTTCACGAAGGCCGCGGCGGGTGAGAGGAGTCCGGGCGGCCCCCCGGGTCGCTTCCGGACGGGCGCCGCGGCCCGCGTGCTGGTGAGACGCCCGAGGCGACCTTTGCTGACGCGTCGCGCATCTCTTCGTTCGCGCGCCGCACGGTGCCGCCGCTCGGGCGAGGGCGCCCGGCCCCCCGGTCGGGCGCCCGCCCTGGCCCCGGCGGGGCTCGCGCCGCGCCGGTCCCCCCTGTCGATCGAGACGAGGTTAGCGGGCGATGCGGCACATAACGTGCCGATCTGCGCTGGGCCGAGCCCGGACGCGCCGCGCCGCGGGGCGGCCGGCGCGTCCCGACGATCGACCGGACGGCGGCGCCTTCGCCGCCCGAAGCGGCGTCCGCGAGCCGCTGTCTTATTAGCCCGCGAGGCGCGGTATCGCGGGAACCACGCCGGCCGCAGCGCGGAAGAGCGTGTGGCGCTGGAGTTTGACCGCGGACGGGAGCGTATGCTGGTTTTGTCTACCGGGGACACGTCGATGATGAGTGCGCGCGCGTGGTCCGCGGGGGTGGTCGCGTTTCTTCTCCTTTCTGTGTCGGCGGCGGCGGTCGCGGCGACAGAGGCCGACGGGCCGCGGCTCGAGGGGCTCGTGGTCGCGCCGAGCGGCGCGCCGATGGCCGGCGCGGACGTCGAGCTGCTGGTCGAGGCGACGGCCCGCGCCGGGGCGGCGGCGACGCTGCGCGGCGAGGGGCCGGCCGTGGCCGCGGCGACGAAGAGCGGGAGCGACGGGCGGTACGCGCTCGCCGCGCCGCGCGCGGGGGTCTACCGCGTGCGGGTGCGCGCCAAGGGGTGCGCGCCGCTGGAGACCGACGCGTTCGGCGTGGCCGAGGACGACGTCGTGGACGACGCGCGGCTCGCCCGCGAGGCGACGCTCGTCGTCGAGGCCGGCGACGGCGCGCGGCCGATCTCGGGGGCGGTGGTCGTCGCGCGCGCGGCGCGCGGCCGCGAGGCCGCGGGCTGGAACGTCGCGCGGCAGGTGGTCGCGACCGACGGCGCCGGCGCGGCGCGGCTGAGCCTCCCCGCGGACGGCGCGCTCGACGTGCGCGTCCTCGCGCCGGGGCGGGTCGCCGCGGAGCGGAGCGGCGCGCACGCGGGACGGATCGCGCTGCGTTTGGTCGCGGCGCCGCCGACCGTCGTCGCGGTCGCCGTCGCGGACGGATCGCCGGCCGCGGGGGCGGTCCTCTTCGACGCCAAGCTGCGCGCGCCGCTCGCGGTCGCGGGGAGCGACGGGCGGGCCGAGCTTCGCCTCGCGCCGGGCGCGGAAACGGAGCTCGAGGCGATCGGCGCCGACGGGGCGAAGACGAGCCTGACGATCGGCGCGCGGGGCCAGGGCGCCGCCGCGAACGCGAAGGGCGCGGCGAGCGGAGGCGACGGTCCACGCAACGCCGCGTCGTCGAGCGCGGCCAGCGCGAACGACGCGAGGAGCGGCGCGGGGTCTTCCAATGCGTCCAGCGCGAACGACGCGAGGGGCAATGCGTCGTCTTCGAGCGCCGGCGACGCCGCGGCGGTGCGGCGGATCGCGCTGCCCGCGGCGACGCGCGCCGCGGGGCGGGTCGCCGCGGCCGAGGGCGGCGCGCCGATCGCCGGGGCGCTCGTCTTCGCCCGCCTCGATCACGGGAACTTCGCGCTGACCGACGACGCGGGGAACTACGCGCTCGCCGCGGTCAGGCCGGGCGACGACCTGTTCGTGCGCGCGGCCGGCGCGCTCGACGCGTGGGTCGCGGTCAAGCCCGACGGCGCCGCGCCGACCGCCGCGCTGCGCTGGGGCGCGGCCGTCGAGGGCAGCGTCGCCGCCGGCGGCGCGGCGGCGCCGGGCGCGGTCGTCGTCGCGCGCAAGGCGGCCGTCGGCCCCTGCGCGCGGCTGCGGCTCCAGTACGGCGCCGATCCGGACGCGAAGACGTTCGCCCGCGCCGAGGGGGCGTTCCGCGCGGCGGGCCTCGACCCGCGCTGCGTCTACGAGATCGAGGCGTCGTTCCCCGGCTTCGCGCCGGCGACGGTCGCCGCGGGGCCGTTCGAGCCGCGGACGACGCGGCGCGGGATCGCGATCGCGCTCGAGCGGGGCGCGGCGATCGTCGGGCACGTTGTGGACCGCGAGGGGCGGCCGGTCGGCGGCGCGACGCTCGTCGCCGCGCGCCTCGCCGCCGGCGACGCGGGCCGCTCGCCGCTCGAGGGGCCGCAGGAGGCGGCGCGCGCGCTGAGCGACGGCGGCGGCGCGTTCCGGCTCGCGGATCTGGCCGCGGGGCGCTATCGCCTCGTCGCCGCGCGGCGCGGCTTCGCGACGGCGCGGCGCGAGGGGCTCGTCGTCGAGGCCGGGCGGCCGCTCGACGTCGGCGCGGTGACGCTCGCCGCCGGCGCGACGCTCGACGGGATCGTGACGAGCAGGAGCGGCGGGCCGGTCGAGGGCGCCGAAGTCGTCGTGATGCCGACCGACTTCCGCGAGGCCGCGCTGCGCCGGCTGCGCCAGGACGGCGCCCCCGACGCGACGAGCGACGCGGCGGGGCGCTTCGCGCTGCGCGACCTCGACGCCGCGGCGCGCGTCGAGCTGATGGTGCGTCGCGAGGGCTACAACACGGCGAACCTGCCGGGGATCTCCCCCGCGGGCCCGCAGCCGCTGGAGATCGCGCTCGCCCCCGCCTCGCGCGTCGCCGGCGTCGTGCTCGACCCGGACCGCAAGCCGCTCGCCGGCGCCGACGTGACCGCGCTGATCGAGCGCCGCGTCGGCGGGGGCGCGTCGATGGTGATCGGCCGCTACGTGCAGCGGATCGACACCGACGCCGAGGGGCGCTTCGCGTTCGACGACGTCGCCCCGGGAAAGGTCGAGCTGACGTTCTCCGCGCCGGGGATGCAGCGCCGCAAGTTCGCCGCGATGGAGGTCGTGGAGGGCAAGAACCTCGACGGCCTCGAGATCGCGATGGAGCGCGGGGCGTGGCTCGTCGGGCGCGTGCTCGGGCCGGACGGCGCGCCCGCCGCGGGGGCGACCGTGCGCCCCGCGGGGAACGACGGCTCGGCCGCGCGCGCGTTCCCGCGCCTCGAGACGAAGACCGACGCCGAGGGGCTCTACCGCCTCGACAACCTGCAGCCGGGCGAGCGCGACGTCGAGGCCGCGAAGGAGGGGACGCGGCGCGCGGTGAAGCGCCTCGCGCTGCGCGCGGGCGAGAACCAGCTCGACCTGGAGCTGGGCGCGGGGCTGGAGATCGACGGCGTGGTCGAGGACGAGGGGGGCGCGCCGGCGCCGCGGGCCGAGGTTTCGGTGAGCGCCGCGGCGAGCTATCTCGACGACCCGCTCTCCGCGGTCGCCGACGAGGC
>JAJFTU010000182.1 GCA_021372775.1 bacterium
CGGGCGCACGGCGGCGGCGGCGAAGGCCGCGGCCTCGCACACCGGCTCGCTCACCGGCAGCGACGACGTCCTCGACGCCGCCTTCCGCCGCTGCGGCGTGCTGCGCGTGGACCAGATCGCCGACCTGTTCAACATGGCCGAGGTCCTGGCCAAGCAGCCGCGCCCGAAGGGGAAGCGGCTGACGATCGTCACCAACGCCGGCGGTCCCGGCGTGCTGGCCACCGACGCGCTGATCTCCAGCGGCGCCGAGCTGACCGAGCTCTCGCCGGAGACGATGGCCGCGCTCAACGAGACGCTGCCCGCGCAGTGGAGCCACAACAACCCGGTGGACATCCTCGGCGACGGCAAGCCGGAGCGGTACGCCAAGACGCTGGAGATCGTCGCCAAGGATCCGAGCAGCGACGGGATGATGGTCATCCTCACGCCGCAGGAGATGACCGAGCCGACCGCCACCGCCGAGTGCCTCGCGCCGTACGCCCACTTCGAGGGGAAGCCGGTGCTGGCGAGCTGGATGGGCGGCCTGGAGACGGCGCCCGGAGACGACATCCTCAACAAGGCCGGCATCCCGACCTTCCCGTATCCCGACGACGCGGCGAAGGCGTTCGTCTACATGCACCGCTACGCCGAGAACCTCAAGGGGCTCTACGAGACGCCGAGCCTGCCGACCGACAAGGAAGGCGCGCCGGACCGCGCGCTCGTCGCGCGGCTGATCGAGAACGCGCGGAAGGAAGGGCGCACGATCCTCACCGAGCACGAGTCGAAGCAGGTCCTCGCGGCCTACCGCATTCCGACCGTGCCGACGGTGATCGCCCAGAGCGCCGACGAGGCGGCCGCGGCGGCGGAGAAGGTCGGCTTCCCGGTCGTGCTGAAGCTCTTCTCGGAGACGATCACGCACAAGACGGACGTCGGCGGCGTGAAGCTCAACCTGACCGACGCGCCGAAGGTGCGCGAGGCGTTCGAGTCGATCCACGCCTCGGTCGAGCGGCTGGCGAAGCCGGAGGAGCGGGTCGGCGGCAAGCACTTCATGGGCGTCACCGTCCAGCCGATGATCAAGCTCGAGGGATACGAGGTCATCCTCGGCGCGAGCCCCGACCCGCAGTTCGGGCCGGTGCTGCTGTTCGGAATGGGCGGCCAGCTGGTCGAGGTCTTCAAGGACCGCGCGCTGGGCCTGCCGCCGCTCACCTCGACGCTGGCGCGGCGGATGATGGAGCGCACCAAGATCTACACCGCCCTCAAGGGGGTCCGCGGCCGCAAGCCGGTGGACATGGCGGCGCTCGAGCAGCTGCTCGTCCGCTTCAGCCAGCTCCTCGTCGAGCAGCCGCTGATCAAGGAACTCGACATCAACCCGCTGCTCGCCTCGCCGGAGAGGCTCCTCGCGCTCGACGCGCGCGTCGTCGTCTACCCCGAGGGAGTGGACGTCTCCAAGCTGCCGCGGCCGGCGATCGCGCCGTACCCGCAGCAGTACGTCGCGTCGTTCCGCACGAAGAAGGGGACCGAGCTGACGATCCGGCCGGTGCGGCCGGAGGACGAGCCGGCGATGGTCGCCTTCCACCACCGCCTCTCCGCGGAGACGGTCCGCGCCCGCTTCATGGCGGACTTCGTCCTCTCCGAGCGCGTCGCCCACGAGCGCCTCACCCGCGTCTGCTTCGTGGACTACGCGCGGGAGATGGCGGTGATCGCGGAGGACGCGGCGGGCGAGATCGTCGCCGCCTCCCGCGTGCTGCGGCGGAGCGACGGCGCGGCCGAGTTCTCGGTGATGATCGCCGACGCGCTGCAGGGGCAGGGCTTGGGCAAGGAACTGCTCAAGCGGATGGTCGGCGCGGCGAAGGACCTCGGCTTCCCGCGGGTCGTCGCCGAGATGCTCCCCGACAACGCGATCATGATCGACCTCTTCCGCAAGGCCGGGTTCCGCCTCGTCGAGAACGCGCCGGCCGGCCGCACGCGGGCCGTCCTCGCCTTCTGACCGGCGGCTCGTTCCGTTTCAAACGCGGGCGGCGGGGCCACGGCTCCGCCGCCCGCCGCTTGTCGGGGGCGGTCGCCGCGCGACCCCGGAGGCCTCGCGCGGCGGCTATCGGCCGAGCGCGAGGCGGGCGTCGGAGAAGAGGTTCGGGAAGTAGGCGACGATGTCGGGGAAGCCCCAGAGCCACTGCCGCTGGGCGACGTAGACGAGGGTGAGCCCCAGCGTCGCCCAGACCATGAGTCGCCGAGGCCACTTCTCCATCGCCGGGACGAGCAGGAGCGGCGTGAGGAACATCACGTGCCACGACATCGCCTGCACCGTGGTGAAGACGAAGGAATGCTGAAACGCCAGAGCGCCGGCGAGTGCCCAGCGACGAAGCAGCACCAAGGCGAGGATCCCCGCGAAGCCGCAGCCGAGCGCCGCCCAGACCCACCATCGCGCCTGACCGAGGACGCCGAAAGCCGCGCAATTCGCTGGCGGCCAGTCGTGGAGGTGCGGGGCGAGCCGCAGGAAGGCGTAGGCGGAGGGGGCGGCGACCAACGCCCCGGCCGCGATCAGCGCGCGGTCGCGCGCCGCGCGCAGGCGGCCGTCGCGCAGGCAAAGGACGATCGCCGCGACGCCGAACGGAAGCAGCCAGAGCGCGCGGAAATGGAGCCCCGCGGCGAGCGCGTACCAGAGGAAGGCCAGCGGCGGGTCTCGTCGTTCGTACAGCGCCGCCAGGCAAAGGACGCCGCAGAGAACGGGCAGGGCGTCGTAGAAGCCGATCAGCGCGAACCGCATCCAGTCCACGTAGAGGATCGGCAGCGGAAGCGCCATCGCCCATGAGGGCAGCGGATCGCCCGGCGCGGGACGGAGAAGAAGCCGCCGCGCGACGACCCAGAGCAGGGCGTGGGTGGCGATCAGGTAGGAGAGGATGGTCAGGACGTTCAGGGGCCTGAACGACAGCCATCCGTGGAATCGCGCGAACGACTCCGGCGCGTGCAGCGCGTAGACGAGAGGCGGATAGGGAAGAGGGCACGATCCCCAGTTGATCTTGAGCGGCGGGCGGTCGCCGAGTTCGGGGATCGTGTAGCCGCCGTCGGGCGCGCGGGCGCAGAGGCGGTCGGGCGGCGTGTCGTAGACCGCGAAGCCGCGGTACCAGAACAGGATCCCGGCCTCGTAGTGGGAGTAATGGTCGGAGCCGATGTCGCGGAGCGAGGCCGAGGCGCGCGGGGAGAAGACGACGGCGAGGGTGTTGAAGAGCAGCGACGCCGCGAGGAGGACGACGGCGACGCGGCGCCAGCGCGGCTCGTCGAGCAAACGCCGATAGTCGCCTTCGGTCACCGAGTGCTCCGCGACGCCGCGATCCGGCCGCGGCTTGGGGCAGTTATCGCACGCCTCCGCGCGGCGCGGCAAGCCGGGCGCCCGTCCGCGTGAAGCGGCCACCGCCGCGAACGCGCGCCGCTCGTCGTCGCCGCGGGCGCTTCGCGCGCGGGAGCGTGGACGCGTCCCTCGCCCGCGCCTCCGCTTCTTGACCGGTCTTTCGGCGCCGCCGATACTCGTGCGCGGGGACGCCGCGGCGTCGCGCCGCGGCGATCGACGGGGAGATTTCGACGGAAACAGGGGGATCGAAGATGTTCTGCGTCAAATGCGGCTCGCGCGTCCCGGACGGCGCGGCGTACTGCGGCGGCTGCGGCTCGCCGCTTCCCGGCGCCGCCGCGGCGTCGAACCCGAACGGTTGGCGGCCTGCGGCGCCGGTCGTCGTTCAGCCCGGCCCGGTCATCGGGGGGCTGCCGCCGAGCCACATGGTGAAGGCGATTCTGGCGACGATCTTCTGCTGCTGGCCGACCGGCATTGCCGCGATCGTCTACGCCGCGAAGGTGACGACGCTGATCGGGGCCGGAGACATCGAAGGCGCGTGGCGCGCCTCCCGCTCCGCCGACACGTGGGGCAACGTCACCGTCGGGCTCGGCGTGATCGCGTTTCTGATCGGCGTCGCCTTCGGCATCTTCGGCTCGCAAAGTCGGTGACCGGCCGGACTGCACGTCGCGGTCTCCCGCTCCGGTTCGGCGCGGCGGCGGCGGGCGCGCTCGCGCTCGCCGCGTGCCTCCTGTGGCGCGATCCGCGCGCCGCGGGCGCGTATCCGCCCTGTCCGTTCAACGCCCTCACCGGCGGCCTGCTCTGCCCGGGCTGCGGCTCGATGCGCTGCCTGCGGGCGCTGCTCGGCGGCGGCTTCGCCGAGGCGCTGCGCGACAACGCGCTCGCCTGCGCGGCGATCCCGTTCCTCGCGGCGCTGACTTGGGACGACCTGCGCGTCGCGGCCGGCGGCGAGGGCTGGCGCTGGCCGCGACGGCCGCTCGTCGGCCGGATCGTGCTCGTCGCCACGGTCGCGTTCTGGGCCCTCCGCAACCTGCCGATCGCGCCGTTCACGTTCCTCGCGCCGCTTCCCGTCGGTTGACCCGGCGGCGGAACGCCGGACCGCCGGGGCGGACCGCGCGGAGGCGACTCGGCGCGGCGCGGAACGGGGGCGCAGAGTAAACTCCCGTCGCGGTGGCTCTTAGCGTCCGCCGCGAGGTGAGGTCATGGCTTTGCTTTCGCTGTGGGGCGTCGTCGGCGAGGGTTCTCGGGCCCGCCGGCGGTTCGTCGCCCTCTGCGGCGTCGCCGCGTTCGCGGCGGCGCTGCCCGGCTGCTCGATCGAGAAGCTGGCCGTCAACCGTCTCGGGGACGCGCTCGCTTCCGGCTCGGACACCTTCGCCTCGGACGACGATCCGGAGTTCGTCGGCGCGGCGATTCCGTTCGGGCTGAAGACGATCGAGGGGCTGCTCGCCAAGTCGCCGCGCCACGAAGGGCTGCTCTTCGCGGCGACGAGCGGCTTTACCTCGTACTCCTACGCCTACCTGCAGTGCGAGGCGGACTACGTCGAGGAGCAGGATCTCGCCCGCGCCACGGAGCTGCGCGCCCGGGCGGTGCGGATGTACAAGCGCGCGCTCGGCTACGGGCTGCGCGGGCTCGAGGTCGCGCACCCCGGCTTCGCGACGCGGATCAAGACCGATCCCGCCGCCGCCGTCGCGCTGCTCGAACGCTCCGACGTGCCGACGGCCCACTGGACCGCGGCCGCGTGGGGCGCCGCGATCGGCATGTCGAAGCAGGACGTCGATCTCGTCGCCGACCTGCCGGCGGTCGAGGCGCTGATGCGCCGCGTCGTCGAACTCGACGAGGCGTACGCCGAGGGCGCGCCCCACGACCTGCTCCTCTCCTACGAATCGCGCGCCGCCGCGGCGGGCGGCTCGGAGGAGCGGGCGCGGACCCACTTCGAGGCCGCGCGGCGCCTGTCGGGCGGCCGACGCGCCGGCCCGCTCGTCGCGCTGGCCGAGTCGGTGGACGTGCCGAAGCAGGACAAGGCTGAATTCGAACGGCTGCTCAACGAGGCGCTGGCGATCGATCCCGACGCGGCGCCCCGCGACCGGATGGCCAACCTCGTCGCGCAGAAGCGCGCCCGCTGGCTGCTCGGCCGCACCGACCGGCTGTTCGTGGAATAGAACGGAGACACGACCGTGAAGAACTCACTTCGCTTCGCCGGACGCGCCCTCGCGGCCGCCGGCGCGCTGCTCCTCGCCTCCGGCGCCGCCTCGGCGCAGGTGGTGATCAAGATGGCCACGCTCGTCCCCGAGGGGTCGGACTGGCACCGCATCGTGCTCGAGATGGTCGATCAGTGGCGCAAGGCGGGGAAGGGGCAGATCGACGTCCGCCTCTACCCCGGCGGCCGCGCCGGCGACGACGTGGACGTCGTGCGCAAGATGCGGCTCGGCACGCTCAACGCCGCGCTCCTCACCAGCGCCGGGCTGACGGAGATCGACCGCGGCGCGATGGCGATGGAGATCCCGATGGCCTACGCCGGCTACGGCGAGTTCGACTGCGCCCTCGACAAGGTCGGGCCGGCCGTCGCGCGCCGGATGCAGGACAAGGGGTTCGAGCTGCTCGGCTGGGCCGACGCCGGCTACATCCAGTTCTTCACCAAGAGCCCCGTGCGCACGCCGGACGACCTGCGCCGGCTGAAGATGTTCGCCTGGGCCGGCGACGACCAGTACGTCGAGCTCTGGAAGTCGGCCGGCTTCAACCCGGTTCCGCTCCCCTCGACGGAACTCGCCACCGCGCTCAAGACCGGCCTCGTCGGCGCCGTCTCCACGACGCCGCAGGTGGCCGTGACGCTGCAGTACGTCAACGACGCCCGCAACATGACCGAGATCGACTGGGCCGTGCTCGCCGGCGGCTTCGTCGTCTCCAAGGCGACCTGGGAGAAGATCCCCGCCGACGTGCGGCCGCAGCTCCTCGCCGCCGCGCGCGAGGCCGGGCGCAAGCTCAGCCAGTCCACGCGCGCCGCGACGCCGCGCGACCTCGACGCCATCAAGCGCCGCGGCGTGAACGTCGTGACGCTCGCCCCGGCCGACCGCGACCGCTGGACCAAGCTCGTCGAGTCGGTCTACTCCAAGGTCCGCGGCCCGCTGGTCCCGGCCGACATGTTCGACATGGCGCTCCGGTCGCGCGACGAGTGCCGCGCGAAGAAGGCGGGACGTTGACCGACGAAATCGCCGCCCGCCCGGCGCCCGGCCCCGCGCGGAGGTGGGGCGGGGCCGCGAAGGCGGGCGGCCGCGAGGCGCTGGACTGGATCCTCGTGGCGGCGTTCGCGCTCCTCGCGCTGTTGCCGCTGATCGACTTCGCCGGACGGCCCCTCGGCAACTTCCACATTCCGGGGAACGCCAGCTACGTGCAGCAGCTGACGTTCCTGCTGACGTTCCTCGGCGGCCTCGTCGCCGCGCTGGCCGGGCAGCACCTCAAGCTCTCGGCGGCGACGGCGCTGCCGGAGGGACCGGTGCGGCGGGTCGCCGCCTTCGCCGCGCAGGCGGTGCCGGCGATCGTCTGCGGCGTTCTGGCCTACGCTGCGTCGCGCGTCGTGCTCGACGTGAAGGAGCAGGGGACGCAGCTCCTCTTCGGGCTGCCGCTCTGGGTCAGCGAGAGCGCGATGCCGCTCGCGCTGGCCGCGATGGCGCTGGTCTTTCTTTGGCGCTCGTCGTCCCGCTGGAGCGGGCGCGGCGCCGCGCTGCTGCTCGTCGCCGCGACGTTCGCGCTCGGCGCCGCGCAGCCGCCGTCGCTCCTCGTCTGGCTGCTCGCCGCGCTGCTGCTCGCGGCGACGCTGCTCGGCGCGCCGGTCTTCGCCGCGATGTCCGGCTTCGCGCTGCTGCTGTTCTGGAAGGACGGCACGCCGGTCGCCGCCGTCTCGGCGGAGATCAACCGGCTGATCGAGTCGCCGTCGCTGCCGGCGATCCCGCTGCTCACGGCGACCGGCTTCATCCTCGCCGAGACGAAGGCCGCGCAGCGGCTCGTCCGCTTCTTCCGCGCGATCTTCGGCTTCATGCCGGGGGGCGTGGCGGTGCTCGTCGCCGCGGTCTGCGCGCTTTTCACCGCCTTCACCGGCGGCTCGGGCGTGACGATCATCGCCCTCGGCGGACTCGTCTACCCGATCCTGCGCGAGGACGGCTACTCGGAGAAGTTCTCGCTCGGCCTCGTCACCGCCGCCGGCTCGCTCGGGCTGCTCTTCCCGCCCAGCCTGCCGGTGATCCTCTACAGCGTCGTGGCGCAGGTTCCGGCCAACAAGCTGTTCCTCGCCGGTCTGCTTCCGGGCTTGGTGCTGGTGCTCCTCGTCGCCGCCTACGGCGTCTTGGTCGGCCGCAAGATCCAGGGAACGCGCCGGCCGTTCTCGCTCAAGGAGGCGCTCGCCGCGACGTGGGAGGCGAAGTGGGAGCTGTCGATCCCGGTGGTGATGATCGCGCTCTTCGCCTCGGGCAAGGCGAGCGTGCTCGAGACGGCCGCGGCGGCCGCGGCCTACACCGCGGTCATCGCCTGCTTCGTCCACAAGGACCTCGACCTCGCGCGCGGACTGCCGCAGGCGCTGCTCAAGGCGGCGGCGATGGTCGGCGCGGTGCTGCTCCTGCTGAGCTGCGCGATGGGGCTCACCGGCTACCTCGTGGACGCCCAGATCCCCGACGCTCTGCTCAAGGGAGTGCAGGCGCACATCCAGTCGCCGGTCGTCTTCCTGCTCGCGCTCAACGTCGTGCTGCTGGTCCTGGGGAGCGTGCTCGAGATCTTCTCGGCGATCGTCGTGCTGACGCCGCTGGTCGTGCCGCTCGGCGCCGCGTACGGCGTCGATCCGGTGCATCTCGGGATCATCTTCCTCGCCAACCTCGAGCTGGGGTTCCTCTTCCCGCCGGTCGGCCTGAACCTGTTCCTCTCCTCGCAGCGCTTCGGGCAGCCGATGGCGAAGCTCTACCGCGCCGTGCTGCCGTTCCTGCTGATCCTCGCGCTCGGCGTGCTGCTGATCACCTACGCGCCGAGCCTTTCGTTGGCCTTCGGGAACTGATCGTCCGGGACGCCGGCGTCGGCCGGCGTCCCCTCTTTCCCCGCCCCTCTCGTCGTCCGACTGCCCGTATCCTCCTCCCGCAGGAGGACGGTCGATGTTCGACTTCGACGGAAGCGCCTACGGCGTGCAGGGGATCCCGCTGCTCGACGTCGCCGAGCGGCGCGGGCTGCCGCTCTACGTCTACGACGCGGAGACGATCGCGCGGCAGTACGCGCGCCTCGCCGCCGCCTTCGCCGGGTCGCCGCTGCGGATCAAGTACGCCGCCAAGGCGCTGACGAACCTCGCCGTGCTGCGGCTGATGCGGCGGCTCGGCGCGGGGCTCGACACCGTCTCGATCGGCGAGGTCGAGATCGCGCTGCGCGCCGGCTTCGAGCCGTCGCAGATCATCTTCACCCCCAACGGCGTCTCGTTCGACGAGCTGCGCGCGGCGGTCGAGCGGGGGGCGATGGTCAACGTGGACAGCCTCTCGGCGCTGGAGCGGTTCGGCCACGCCTTCGGCGGACGCGTGCCGTGCTGCGTGCGGATCAACCCCCACGTGCTGGCCGGCGGGAACCCGCACATCCAGACCGGGCACATCGACTCGAAGTTCGGCGTGTCGATCTACCAGCTGCGGCACCTGCTGCGGATCGTCTCGACCTACGGGATCGACGTCGCCGGGCTGCACATGCACACCGGCTCGGAGATCCTCGACGCCGGCGTCTTCCTCGAGGCGGCGGAGATCCTCTACGACGCGGCGCGGCAGTTTCCGGCGCTGCGCTTCCTCGACTTCGGCAGCGGCTTCAAGGTGCAGTACCGCGAGGACCAGCCGGCGACCGACGTCGAGGCGCTCGGGCGCGCGCTGGGGGAGAGCTTAGCCCGCTTCCGCGAGGAGTGCGGCCGCGAGCTGGAGCTGTGGTTCGAGCCGGGGAAGTTCCTCGTCAGCGAGGCCGGGCTGCTGCTGGCGCGGGCCAACGTCGTCAAGCAGACCGTCTCGACGGTCTTCGTCGGGCTCGACACGGGGCTCAACCACCTGATCCGCCCGATGCTCTACAACGCCTACCACCGGATCGTGAACCTGAGCAATCCGCGCGGCACGCCGCGCGTCTACAGCGTCGTCGGCTACATCTGCGAGACCGACACCTTCGCTTGGGACCGGCAGCTCCCGGAGGTGCGGGAAGGGGACGTGCTGGCGTTCCTCAACGCCGGCGCGTACGGCTTCGAGATGAGCAGCAACTACAACTCGCGGCCGCGGCCGGCGGAGGTGCTGATCGAGAACGGGCGCGACCGGCTCGTGCGGCGCCGCGAGACGCTCGACGACCTGCTGCGCACGCAGCTCGAGGCGGAGGAGGAGTGAGCGGCCGCGCGGGCGCGGCGCGAGGCGCGGATGTCCGCGCCGGGGCGGTCTCGTCCGCGGCGTCCGTGCGGCCGGGCTGTTGAATCGGCGGCGCGACGGCGGAATGATGGGACGGCGCGCGGGGGCGCGCGGAGGGCTCGGACGATGACGCGAAGTCTCGCGTTGGCGGCGGCGCTGCTGGGCGCCGCGACGACGGCGTACCCGCAGGCGGCGCTCGCGCCGGCCGCGGCCGCAAAACCGACGCTCGAGGAGGCGCGGCGCGCGATGGCCGTGCCGTCTAGGGACGACGTGCGCGGGCAACTCGACGGGATCGGCTTCGCCTCGACCGCGAAGGGAATGGCCAAGGCGTGGGACCTCTCGACGACCGGGCCCGATCCGCTGATCCTCGGCCCCGCGCCGGCCGCCGGCGTCGCCGGGGCGATCTGCCCGCACGACGACTACCTCTACGCGGCGCGCGTCTACCGCCGCGTGCTGCCGCTCGTCACGGCGAAGACGGTCGTGCTGGTCGGCGTCTTCCACAAGTACCGCCGCTTCGGCGAACACGACCGGCTGGTCTTCGATCCGTACCGCGAGTGGCGGGCGCCGGACGGGCCGGTGAAGGTCTCGGCGCTGCGCGACGAGCTGCTCGCCGGGCTGCCGGCGGACGCCTTCGTCCAGGACGCGGCGATGCACGACAGCGAGCACTCGCTCGAGGCGCTCGTCTACTGGCTGCGGCACGCGCGGCCGGACGTCGAGATCGTGCCGATCATCGTCCCCGCGGCCTCGATGGCGCGGCTGGAGGAGTTGGCGCGGCTGGCGGGGGCGCGGCTCGCCGACGTGATGAAGAAGCGCGGGCTGCGGCTGGGGACGGACGTCGCGGTGGTCGTGTCGAGCGACGCGGTCCACTACGGGCCGGACTTCAAGTTCACGCCGTACGGCGAGGGCGGGGTCGAGGCGTACGTCAAGGCGACGGCGCACGACCGCGCGCTGCTCGAGGGGCCGCTCGCCGGGCCGCTGACCGCGGCGAAGGTGCGGAGCGTCTACGCCGACTTCGTGGACGTGGAGCATCCGGACGTCTACCGCAACACGTGGTGCGGGCGCTTCGCCCTGCCGTTCGGGTTGTCGTTGCTGCGCGAGACGGCGGAGCGTCTCGGGGACGGCGCGCCGGTCGGGCGTCCGCTCGCCTACGCGACGTCGGTCGGCTGGCCGGAGCTTCCGCTGCGCGACGTCGGCATGGGCGCGACGGCGCCGGACAGCCTCTTTCACTTCGTCGGGTATCCGGCGGTGGCGTACACGCTTTCTTCGATGGCGCGCTGATTTCGACTGCGTACTGCCCGCGGGTTTCGACTGCGTACGGCCCGCGGGTTTCGATTGCGTACGGCCCGCGGGTTTCGATTGCGTACTGCCCGCGGGGGTTCGCTTGCGTAGTGCCCGCGCGGTCCGCACGACGCGCTGTCGTCTTTGGTGGCGCGCGATGCTGCTCGGCGGCGAGGGGATGGTTCCTCTTGGATGGTTCGTGCGTCTTGCGGCGCCTCGCGCCGCGGCCTCGGTCGGCGGTCGCCGCGTGGTCTCTCGCGTTGCGGCGTCAGAGCGCGTGCGACTCGGGCGGCGCGCGTCGCGCGTCAGGGGGCGGCGGCTCCGCGACGGGGCAATGCTCCGCCGCCGCCCCCCGCCGCACGACGCGCTCGTCGGCGTCGCGTCCGGCCGTAGGGGAGGCTGGCGCGTCCCGATGATCGTTCGCCCGCGGACGATTCCTCCGCGCCTGCCTCCCGACGTGATTCACGCGCAACGTTGCCTTGGGGCACCCAACGGCAACCGGGTGCGGTGTTCAGGTCGGGCGGCAGGCGCGGTGGCGACGCCGTTGTTCCGACGATGTGATCGGCGCGCCAACCGCCCCTACGGGCATCGTCGTCATGCCGCACATCGTCGTCGTGTCGCGCGCATCGTCGTCGTGTTGCGCGTCGTCGTCGTGCCGCGCATCGTCGTCATGCCGCGCGTCGTCGTCATGACGCACATCGTCGTGGTGCCGCGCGTTGTCGTCGCGCCGCGCGTCGTCGTCGGGGCGCACGCGTCGTCGTGGTGGGTGCGCTTTCGTGGATGGGCGTGGGGCGTCGGGAGGGGATGCGGCGGGCGTGGCGGGAATGAAAACGCGCCGACGTCGGGGGACGGCGTCGGCGCGGGGTGGCGCGGTGCGCGGCGCGCGATGCGCGGTGCGCGATGCGCGATGCGGTGCGCGGGTGGGTTACGGGCGCACGAGGTAGAGCTCGCGCTGAGGACGGGAGAGCCAGACGGCGCCGTCGTCGTTCACGGCGACGATCTCCTCGATCGTCGCGATGCCGTGGCCGGGAACCGGCAGGCGCGGCTCGAGCGTGTAGATCTGGTTCGCCTCGACCTTCATGTCGGGCAGCGTGCCGTAGCGCTCCCAGCGCGGGCAGAGGACCGCGCCGCCGTCGTGCGCGACGCGGCCGACTTGATGCCCGAGGGCGTGCGGGAACTCGGGGTAGCCCTGCGCCACGATGTGCCCGCGGGCGACGTCGTCCACCGCCCCCGCCGTCACGCCGGGGCGCATCGCGTCCTTCGACTTCTGGATCGCCGCGACGATCGTGTCGAACCCGCGCTGCACGTCCTCCGGCGCCCGCTCTTCGCCGGGGCGCAGGAAATACCACGTGCGCTGCAGGTCGGAGCAGTAGCCGTCGTACTTCACGCCGAAGTCGGTGTTGACGATGTGCCCCGGCTCGATCACGCGGTCGGTCGGGCCCGCGTGCGCCCCCGCCGACTCCGGGCCGGTGAAGACGGCCGGGCAGTGCTCGGCGTCCCACGCCAGCTCCAGCCCGCCGATCTTCTCCATCTCCTCGGCGATCAGCCCCGCGACCTGCTTCTCCGTCAGGCCGGGACGCAGCCGCGGCGTCAGCCGCTCGTAGATGTCGCAGGTCAGCTCGCAGGCCTTCGCCACCCGCGCCCGCTCGCCCGGCGATTTCCGCCCGCGCAGCGTCGCCGCGAGCAGCTCCGCCGATTCGAGCCGCGCGCCGTACGGCGTTCCCTCGAGCGCCTTGTGCAGCGCGAGGAACATCCCGTGCGTCAGGCCGTCGGCCATCACGTCGTTCTCGGAGTAGTTGACGGCGATCCGCTGCGGGTCGAACCGCTGCAGCGTCTTGCGCAGCTCCTCGCCGATCCCGCCGACGTACGGAACGATCGGGCTGTAGTGGCCGTGCATCTCCTGGTTCGGCTTGTCGAGGCTGCCGACGAGCGCGACGCGGTCACCCGCGGCGGTCAGGACGAACGCCGACTGCCAGGTGACGTTCGGGCCGACGACGAGGTCGAAGCAGGGATCGTGGATCGTGTGCGTCTCGCGCGCGAAGAGCAGCCACGCGTCGAGCCCCAGCTCCTTCAGGATCGCCGGAACCTGCTCCAACTTCTCGCTGATCATCGGATCGCCGATCGTCATCGCGCTCGCTCCTTCCGCCCGTCCCGCCGGCGGGAAGCCATTATCGGTCAAATCGCCGCGGGGACACTAGAATGGCCTCGGGAAGCGGTCCGAAACGGGAGCGGCGCGTGGCGACGAGAAGGCAAGGCGCGGGCGGACGGCGCGCGGCGGAAGCCGCGGCGGCGGGGGACATGGGCGCGCTCGTCGCGTCGCTCGCCTCCGATCCGAAGCTCGCCTCGTTCGTGCGCCACCGCGGCCTCGTCCCGGGAAGCGATCCGGTCTACGCCGAGCCGGCCTCCGGCTGGCCGCCGGGCGCGCGCGAGGCGGCGCTGAAGCTCGGCGCGGCGCGCCTCTACAGCCATCAGGCCGCGGCGCTGGACCTCGTCGCCGCGGGGAACAACGTCCTTCTCGCCACGCCGACCGCGTCGGGCAAGACGCTCGCCTACGTCCTCGCCTTCCTCGCCCGCCGCGCGCTCGACCCCGCCGCCCGCGCCGTCTTCGTCTATCCGCTCAAGGCCCTGGCCCGCGACCAGCTCGCCGCGATCCGCCGCGCCCTCGCGCCTCTCGGCCTCAAGCCGTCCGAGGCGGCGGAGGTCTACGACGGCGACACGCCGGAGACGTCGCGGCGGCGGATCCGGCACACTCCGCCCGCGGTCGTCGTCACCAACCCGGACATGCTGCACCTCGGCATCCTGCCGTCGCACGAGACGTGGCGGCCGTTCCTCGAGCACCTGCAGCTCGTCGCGGTGGACGAGGCCCACGTCTACCGCGGGATCTTCGGCGCCCACGCGCACCACGTGCTGCGGCGCCTCTTCCGTCTCGCGCGCCTTCACGGCGGCGACCCGTTGATCGTCGCCGGCTCGGCGACGATCGGCGAGCCGCGCGCCTTCGCCGAGACGCTCTTCGGCGAGCCGTGCGAGGTCGTGCGGGAGTGCGGCGCGCCGCGCACGCCGCGCCACACCCTCTTCCTCGCGCCGGACGCGGTCAGCCCGTACACCGTCGCGGTGCACGTGCTCGCCCGCGCGGTGGACGCGGGGCGCAAGACGATCGCCTTCACCAAGGCGCGCCGCGTGACGGAGCTGATGCACCAGTGGCTGCGCCAGTCGCGGCCGGACCTCGCGGCGCGCGTCGCCGGCTACCGTTCCGGCTACCTGCCGGAGGAACGGCGCGAGATCGAACGCCGCCTCTTCTCCGGCGAGCTCGAAGGGGTCGTCAGCACCTCGGCGCTCGAGGCGGGGATCGACGTCGGCGGCCTCGACGTCTGCATCCTCGTCGGCTATCCCGGCTCGCTCGCCACGTCGTGGCAGCGGATCGGCCGCGCCGGGCGCCAGGACCGCGAATCGCTGGCCGTCCTCGTCGCGCTGCCCGACGCGCTGGACCGCTACGTCGTGGCCCATCCGGAGCACTTCTTCTCCGGCGAGTTCGAGCGGGTCGTGCTCGATCCGGACAACGACACGATCGCCGACGCGCACCTCGTCGCCGCGGGAAGCGAGCGCTCGCTCGGCCCGGCCGACGTCCTCTTCCTGCAGGGGGAGAACGGCGCCCAGCGCGCGCGACGTCTCGTGGACGAAGGGCGGCTGCTCCGCGCCGAGGACGACGACGAACGCTGGTTCACGCTCCGCAGCCGGCCGCAGCGCGACATCCCGCTGCGCAGCGCGGGACAGCAGTACGAGCTCAAGCGGGCCGGCGACGGGCGGCCGATGGGGACGCTCGACGAATCGCGCGCCTGGTTCGAGGGGCATCCGGGCGCGATCTACCTCCACATGGGGCAGACGTTCCGCTCCCTCTCGCTCGACGCCGACACGCGCACGATCACGCTCGAGCCGGCCGACGTGGACTACTACACGCAGGTCTACGCGCGCAAGGAGACGGAGATCCTCGAGCGGAAGGGGGAGCGGCCGGTCGGTCCGGCGCGCCTCTGCTGGGGGCGGGTCAAGGTCACGACGTTCGTCGAGGGGTACGGGCGGCGGCGGATGTTCACGCAGGAGGAGATCTCGCGCCATCCGCTCGAGGCCCCGCCGATGGAGCTGGAGACGGTCGCCTTCTGGCTG
Source organism: bacterium (assembly GCA_021372775.1). Classification (NCBI taxonomy): domain Bacteria; species bacterium. The sequence continues at coordinate 15,142 of JAJFTU010000182.1, forward strand.
GAGATGCCGAACGAGCTGCTCGAGGCGCTGGTGGACGAGGAGTTCCATCCCGCCGGCTCGCTGCACGCCGTCGAGCACGCGATGATCGGCCTCTTCCCGCTGCAGACGATCTGCGACCGCTGGGATCTCGGCGGGATCTCCTACGCCCTGCACCCGCAGATCGACGCGCCGGCGATCTTCGTCTACGACGGCTGGCCCGGCGGCGTCGGCCTCGCCGAGGTCGGCTTCGCGCGCGCCGAGGACATCTTGGCGAAGACGCGGGACCTCGTCGCGTCGTGCCCCTGCGAGGACGGCTGCCCCGCCTGCATCCAGTCGCCGAAGTGCGGCTCCGGCAACCGGCCGCTCGACAAGGACGGCGGGCGCTTCGCGCTGGAGATCCTCACCGGCGCGCGGCCGCTCGGCGAAACGCGCGCCACGCGCGCCGACGTCGAGGCCCGCCTGACGACGCACCGCCGCGTCCTGCATCCCGGCGCGCGGGGCGGCGTCGCCGCGCCGGACGGCTTCTTCGGGCCGCCGCCCGACGAAGGCCGCGCAACTTCGGCCGCCGCCGACGACGGCGCCTCCGCGGCCGCGGCGGGCGACGCGGCACGGTCCGTCCGCGCGCGCGACGAGGCGCGGTCCGTTTCCGCGGACGACGCGGCGCGGTCCGCGTCCGCGCGCGGCGAGGACTCCCCGATCCTCGTTCCGGACGAAGAGGAGCTTTCCGTGCTCAATCCCCCCGATGGGACGCCGACGCGCGCGCTCGGCGGCGCGTGGCGCTGGGACTTTCCGGACCCCGTCTCGCTCCTCGGCCCCGACGAAGGACGCTGGATCTTCTTCGACGTCGAAACGCTGCGCGGCGCCGACGACGTCGGCGGCTGGAACTACATCAACAAGATGGGGCTTGCCCTGGCCGTGACGCTCGACGGCGCGAGCGGCGAGTTCCGCACGTGGCGCGAGAACGAAGCCCCGGCGCTGATCGACGCCCTGCTCGCCGCGGACCGCGTCGTCGGCTTCAACCAAGACCGCTTCGACCTGACCGTCCTCTCCGCCTATCCCGGCGGCCGGCGCCTCGCGCGCGTCCGCTCGCTCGACCTGCTCAAGGAGATCCAGGCGGTGATCGGCCGACGGCTCGGCCTCGCCCATCTCGCCGAGGCGACGCTCGGGGCGGGGAAGTCGGCCGACGGGCTGCAGTCGCTCGCCTGGGTGCGCCAAGGGCGCTTCGACCTCATCGAGCGCTACTGCCGCGACGACGTCCTGCTCACCGCGGCCCTTTGGGCCCACGGCCGCGCCCGCGGCCACGTCCTCGCCCGCGACAAGGGAACCGGGCGCGTCCTGCGGATCCCCGTCTCGTGGTGACCGCCGCGCCCCCGCCGCGACTGGTTTATGCTTGGGCCATGAGGACCAACTGGATCGTCGCGGCCTGCGCGGCGGCGCTGCTCGCCGCGGCCGGCTGTTCCGCCGGGGCGGCGCGGGAGACCCCGCCCGCGGGGCTGCGCTTCCTCGCCGCGGACGCCGTGGCCAAGGAGCGCGCGGACAAGGACGCCTCGTTCCGGTCGGATGCGGACTCGCCGATCCCGCCCGAGGCGCGCGCCTCGTTCAAGGGGCTCGACTACTACCCCTTCGACCCGGCGGCCCGCTTCGCGGTCAAGCTGCGGCGCTTCCCGCAGCCGGTCCCGCTGACGATCGTCACCACGCGCGGCGTCCCGCGCCCGGCGGAGAAGGTCGGCTACGTCGAGTTCCCGATGGCCGGGGCGACGCGCCGGCTCACCGTCTACCGGCTCAAGGACCTCGCCCCGAAGTACGCGGACGAACTGTTCCTGCCGTTCCTCGACGCCGCCTCCGGCGTCGAGACCTACGGCGCCGGGCGGTACCTCGATCTCGCGCCCGGCCCCGACGGCTGGTATGTTCTCGATTTCAACTTGGCCTACCATCCGCTGTGCGCCTACGGCCGGACGATTTATCGGTGCCCGCGGACCCCGGAAGAAAACCGCCTGCCGTTCGCGGTGCGGGCCGGGGAGCGGGGCTGGGCCGTGCACGCCGCGGCGCCGAGCGGCGCCGGGAGGTAACGAACCATGATTCCGGACCGTCTGTTCTTGGTGGGTTTCCTCGGCGCGCCGAAGCTCGAGGTCGGGCGCGCGCTGTCCCAGCGTCTGGGCCGGCCGCTGTTCGACATCGAGGACGTCGTCGAGGCCGGCGCCAAGATGAGCACGCAGGAGATCTACAAGAAGGAAGGGGAGAACGGGTACAAGCAGCGCGAGCGCCGCGCCCTCGTCTCCATCTGCACCGGGCCGCCGTCGATCGCGGTGACCAGCGCGAACACCTTCGTGGACCGCGGCAACCGCCGCACGATGACGCTCGCCGGCGTCAGCGTCGCGCTCGACTCGTCGCTCGAGGAGTGCCTCGCCAACGCCTACGAGCTCGGTCTGCTGCGCGCCGACGACGAGAACAACGAGCGGTTCCAGAACCTCTACGACGCGCGGCGGCCGGAGTACCTCAAGGCCGACGTCGTCGTCGAGACGCTGAACCAGGATCCCGAGACGCTGGCCGACGAAATCGTCCGCCGCCTCGAGGACCGGGTCTGGACCGAGTCTCTGTGACCGAAGCGGCGCGCTCGCCTGCGGCGCCGCTCGGAACCGACGACACCGCGCCGGTCGGCCCCGCGCCGGCCGGCGTCGTCGTCGGATGGTCCTGCGCGGCGGCGGGCGGGCTGCTGCTCCTGCTCTGGCTGCAGCAGCGCGTCCTGCCGTCGCTCTTCGCGCCCCCCGCCGTCCCGTTCTTCGACCGGCTCGTGCCGTGGCGCGAGTTCGGCGTCTTCGCCGTCGTCCACCTCGCGGCCGCGCTCTCGCTGCTCGCCGCCGGCTGGGCGGTGCTCGGCGCGCGCCGCTTCGCGCCGGCGCTCTTCGTCCTCGGCGGCTGGGGCGGAACCACGTTCGCCTTCGCCGCGCTCTGGCCCGGCGACGCGATCTTCTTCCGCCTCAAGACCGCGGCGCTCGCCGCGCACGTCCCCGGCGCCGACGCGGTCGGCCGCGGCGAGTTCTGGCGCCTGATCTCCGGCGGCCGCCTCTTCT
>JAJFTU010000183.1 GCA_021372775.1 bacterium
GTGGCGTCGCGGTGCGGCTCGGTTCGAGCGCGCGGCGCAGGGCGAGGTCGCCGCAGGGACAGGCGTCCGGCTCGCCGAGACCGCGCAGCAGCACGTAGTCCGCCGTCCACGGGCCGATTCCGGGCAGGGCGAGCAGTTGCGCGCGGACGGCGTCGGCGTCGGCGTCGAAATCCACGGCGCCGTCGCGCACGGCGCGCGCGAGGCCGCGCAGCGCCGCCGCGCGCGCGTTCGTCAGCCCGATCGCGGAGAGGTCGGCCGCGGCGAGCGCCGCGGCGTCGGGGAAGAGACGCGTCAGGCGCGGGCCGCCGTCGAACGGCGCGCCGAAGCGCTCGGCGAGACGGCCGGCGAGCGTGCGCGCCGCGGCGACGGTGATCTGCTGCCCGAGGACGGCGCGGACGGCGAGTTCGAACGGATCCGCGGCGCCGGGGAGGCGCAGCCCCGGGCGGCGCCGCGCGAGCGGCGCGAGAAGCGGGTCGCCGCGGAACGTGGCGGCGATCGACGCCGGGTCGGCGTCGAGGTCGAACATCCGCCGCACGCGGGCGAGCAGCCCCTCCAGCGCGCGCGGCGCCGCGGCGCGGAGCCGCAGCTCGAGCGCGTCGCCTGCGCCGGCGGGACGCACGGAGAGCGCCGCGGCCGCGCCGTCGACGCGCAGCGTGCGGGCGTAGGCGCCGTCCGCGACCGACTCGACGCCGGGCGTCGCGCGCGCGGCGAGGAACGCGAGGATCGAGGCCCAGTCGTAAGGCGGGCGGAAGGCGAGGCGGAGCGCCAGCTCGCCGCGCGCCTCGCCGGGCGCCGCGCGGCGCGCCCGCCGCAGCTCGCGCGGGGCGCGGCGGAAGGCGCGGAGGAAGGCGTCGTTGAAGCGACGCGCGCTGCGGTACCCGGCCGCGGCGGCGACGTCGGCGATCGGCAGGTTCGTTTCGTCCACGAGCCGCTTCGCGAAGTGCAGCCGGCGCGTGGCGGCGACGGCGAGCGGCGAGGCGCCGACGTGGCGCGCGAACAGCCGGTCGAGCTGCCGCGCGCCGACGCCGAGACGCGCGGCGAGGTCCTCGACGCCGCCGCGGTCGAGCGCGCCTTCGTCGATCAGGCGCAACGCGCGCCGCACGGTCGCCGCGGCGCCGATCCAGGCCGGCGCGCCGGGCGCCGCCTCGGGACGGCAGCGGAGGCAGGGGCGGAAGCCGGCCTCCTGCGCCGCGGCCGCCGTGGCGAAGTAGCGCACGTTCGCGCGCCGCGGCGTCGGGGCGGGGCAGATCGGCCGGCAGTAGACGCCGGTCGTGACGACGGCGACGAAGAATCGGCCGTCGAAGCGCGGGTCGCGCGCGATCCGCGCCCGCTCGAGCGCGCGTTCGTCGAACTGCGGCGGGGGTTCCATCGCCGGCGAGTGTAGCGCCGGCGCCCGCCGCGGACTGGCCGTTTTCGGACCTCGCCGTTTCCGCGGCGGGACGGCCCGCCGCGGCGGCGTCCGCGCGCGGTTCTCGACGCCGCGACGGGCCGTTCGCGCGACGGGGCGGACGGCCGCGCGCCGCGGCTACTTGTCGTTCTTGAACCCCTGCTTCGCCGCGCAGCCCTTGACGTGCGGGAAGTAGACCTTGTCGTAGATCCCGGCGAGGTTCGCCGACCACGGCAGGCCGTCGGCGCGGCCGATCTTCTTCCAGTGTTCGGCCAGCTCGACGTCGTACTCCGCGATCGCCGGCTCGAGCGCCGCTTCGTCGTAGCGCTCGTCGAAGCGGAACGCCGGCAGCGGCAGCCGCGGCTTCCGCTCCGCGGGCTCCGCGACGTGTCCGACGCACATCCCGACGACCGGGAAGGTCATCGGCGGCAGCCCGAGCAGCGCGACCATCGCGTCGGGATCGCGGCGGATGCCGCCGATCGGCACGGTCCCGAGGCCCAGCGCTCGCGCCGCGGTCATCATGGCGCCGAGCGCGATCCCGGCGTCGATCGAGCCGACGATCGTCCCCTCGACGCTTTCGTGGATGACCTGCTCGCGTCCGGCCATCCGCAGCGCCACCGCCGTCTTGTGGAAGTCGATCAACACCGCGAGGAAGACCGGCGCCTTCGCGATCCAGGGCTGGCCCCCCGCGATCTCCGCGATCTTCGCGCGGCGCTCCGCGTCCCGCACGACGACGACCGAGACCTGCTGTCCGTTGATCGACGTCGGCCCGCGCCGCCCGGCCTCGACGATCGTCGCGAGGTCGGCGTCGGAGACCGCTTCGTCGGTGTAGCTCCGCTCGCTCTTGTGGGCCAGCAACACGCTGATCGCTTCGTTCATCGCCTGCGCCTCCGGGACGCGGCGCCTCCGCGCGCCGCGCACGCGCCGATTCTAGCGCTCGCCGCGCTTCGTCCGTCGCGCGCGCCAAGCGGCGCGGCGCCGGCCGGTGGAGTATCGTGACTGCGCCTCTTCTCAGGGCGGGGTGGAAGTCCCCACCGGCGGTGTCCCGGCGCGAGCCGGGGAGCCCGCGAGCGCCTCCGAAAACGGAGGGTCTGCAGACTTGGTGCGAAGCCAAGGCCGACGGTCACAGTCCGGACGGAAGAGAACGGAGGAACCGTGACGTCTTTGCTGACGGCGCGCTGCGGCGCGCCGCGCGTCCGCTTGGAGCGGGCGATCGAGTCGCTGGCCGCGGGGCGCGGCATCCTGGTCGTGGACGACGAAGACCGCGAGAACGAAGTCGACATGGTCTTCGCCGCCGAGACGCTGACCGAAGAACAGATGGCGCTCTTGATCCGCGAAGGGAGCGGCATCGTCTGCCTCTGCCTCACGCCGGAGCGGACGCTCGAACTGAAGCTGCCGCAGATGTCGCCGGTCAACACGAACCACCACGGAACCGCGTTCACCGTCTCGATCGAGGCGGCGCGCGGCGTGACGACCGGCGTTTCGGCCGCCGACCGCGTGGCGACCGTGCGCGCCGCGGTCGCGGACGACGCGCGTCCGGAGGACCTCGCGCGTCCCGGGCACGTCTTCCCGCTGCGCGCGCGTCCCGGCGGCGTGCTCGAACGGCGCGGCCACACCGAGGCGGTCGTCGATCTGGCGCGCCTCGCCGGCCTCCGCCCGTGCGGCGTGCTCTGCGAACTGACGAAGCCGGACGGCACGATGGCCCGCCTTCCCGATGCGCTGGCGTTCGGAGAGAGCCGCGGCCTGCCGATCGTCGCCGTGGACGACGTCGCGCGCCTGCTGTCGAAGGCGCCGCTCGGCGACTGAACCGAAGAATTCGACCGCTCGCGGGCGCTCCGCCGCCGCTTGCCGCGCTCGCTCTCGCGGCGCGCGGGGCGCGGCCTATCGTCGCCTCGCTTGGGCCGCGGGAAAGCGGCCCCTTCGCGCCGGGAGAGACCCAAGGCGCAGGAGGAACGAACGATGAGGCAGAGCCTCGTGGCGAAGATCGCGATGATGGGCGTGGCCGCCGTGGCCACCGTGGGCTTGGCGTCGGCGGGGGAGATCAAGGAAGAGCGGCGCCAGTTCGACCAGCGGGAGCTTTCGGTCTACGACCCCGCGGGCAGCGTGCGGATCGAAGCGGGCGAAGGGCCGTTCATCACGATCAGCGTCGCGCGCGGCGGCAAGGACGCCGAGCGGATCAAGCTGAAGTCGGACTTCGTGGACGACGTCGCGAGCCTGGCGGTGGTCTTCCCGGGCGACGCGATCGTCTATCCCGCGGCGGGCGTCGCGTCGACCGACGTTTTCGTGAACGGCGAAGGGAAGTTCGGGCCGGAGATCGCCGGGCGCCGCATGACGATCGCGACGCAGGGCGAGGGGCTCGAGGCGTGGGCCGACATGGTCGTGCGCGTTCCGGCCGGCCGCCATCTCACGCTCACGCTCGGCGTGGGCAAACTCGTCGCGTCGAACGTGGACGGCGCGCTGCGCCTGCAGACGATCGCCGGCGCGGTCGAGGCCGAAGGCGCCAAGGGTTCGCTCTGGGTGCGCGGCGGCGCGGCGAGCGTCGCGGTGAAGCAGGCGAACGCGGCGGTGGACGTGGCGACGGAGTCGGGCGCGATCCAGATCGTCGCCCCGGCCGGCCGCAAGCTGAGCGCGAAGAGCGCCACCGGGGCGGTGACGATCGCCCTCGACGCGAAGGCGGGCGCGGTGCTCGACGCGCGCAGCGAGGACGGCAAGGTGACGAGCAAGCTCGACGTGCCGGTGAAGGACGGCCGCCGCGCGACGGGCAAGGTCGGCGACGGCGCCGCGAAGCTGAACGTCGAGACCGAGTCCGGCGAGATCTCGATCATCGGCGCCTGACGGCGCGTTCGGCCGCGGCGCCCGCCGCGGCGCGGCTTCGGGAAGGGCGGCCTGCGGGCCGCCCTTTCGCGTTCCGCGCGCGGACGTCGCGTCGAGGACGCGGAAGGCGTCGAGTCCGCGCGCCGCACGGCCGTCGCGTCGAGGGCGCGGAAGGCGTCGAGTCCGCGCGCCGCACGGACGCTCCGTGCGCCGGTTGCCGAGCGCCCCGGTCTCCCGATATAGTCACGTCGCAACCTGAGGCCAGGATTCGTTCCGCAACCAAGGGTGGGACAGCGAGTCTTCCCTCTCGCCGGGACGGGCGCCGCGCGCGGCCGTTCGGGCGCGCGGAGCCTCCTCCCCTCCGGTCGCGGGGAGGTTTTTTTATGGAACAAGACACGTCGCTGGCGGTCGTCACGCTGATCGTCAAGGACCGCAAGGCCGGCGCCGCCCAAGTGAACGAAGAGCTGTCCCGAGCGGGCGACGTCGTCGTGGCCCGCATGGGCTTGGCCTACGGCGAACGGAACATCCACATCATCACCCTCATCGTCGACGCGACGAACGATCAGATCGGCGCCCTCACCGGGCGGCTCGGGCAGATCCCGGGCGTCACGGTGAAGGCGGCGACGGCGAAGCTCTAGGAGGCGGCATGGCGAACGAGAGCGTTGCGGCGACGGAATGGGCCAAGTCGGTCATCCGCCAGGACGAGATCGACCGGTACTTGGTGGACGGCAAGGACTTCGTGGACGACGCGCTGATCGAGTCCCTGCTCGCCGACCAGGCCGAGCCGGATCCGGCGTTGGTGCGGGAACTCGCCCGGGGCGCGCGCGGCGGGGCCACGCTCACGCCCGAGCAGGCCGCCGTGCTGCTGCGGGTGCGGGACGAGGGGCTGTGGGAGGAGATGTTCGCCGCCGCGGCCGAGGCGAAGCGGGCGATCTACGACAACCGGGTGGTCACCTTCGCGCCGCTCTACTGCGGCGATCTCTGCGTGAACGACTGCGCCTACTGCGGGTTCCGCAAGTCGAACCCGGCGATCAAGCGCAAGGTGCTCACGATGGCCCAGATCCAGAAGGAGGCCGAGCTCCTCGCCGGCAAGATCGGCCACAAGCGGCTGGTGGTCGTGTTCGGCGAGCATCCGGCGACCGACGCCGACTACATCGCCGAGTGCATGAAGAAGATCTACGAGGTGCGCGTGCCGGGCCGGGTCGGCATGGGGGCGATCCGCCGGGTGAACGTCAACGCCGCGCCGATGTGCGTGGCCGAGCTGCGCAAGCTGCACGAGGCGGGCATCGGCACCTTCCAAGTGTTCCAGGAGACGTACCACCGGCCGACCTACGAGGCGGTGCATCCGCGGAACACGGTCAAGGGGCACATGCGCTGGCGCCTCTACGCCCTGCACCGCGCGATGGAAGCGGGCATCGACGACGTGGCGATGGGCGCGCTGCTCGGGCTCCACGACTGGCGCTACGAGCTGCTGGCGATGGTCATGCACACGCGGGACTTGGAGCGGCAGTTCGGCATCGGCGTGCACACCGTTTCGGTGCCGCGCATCGAGCCGGCGGAGAACACCGACTTCGCCTGGCTGAAGCATCGCGTGGGCGACCGGGACTTCAAGCGCCTGGTCTGCCTGCTGCGCCTGTGCATTCCCTCGGCCGGCCTGATCGTCACCTGCCGCGAGACGCCGGAGATGATCCGCGACGTGATCCCGATGTGCACCCAACGGGACGCGTCGAGCCGGATCGGCATCGGCGCCTACGCCGACGGCGCGACGGAGGACGCCGGCGGCCAGACCGGCGAACGCCAGCAGTTCATCCTCGGCGACACCCGCTCGCTGGACGTCGTGGTCCGGGAGCTGGCCGAGATGGGCTACATCACGTCGTTCTGCACCGCCGGCTACCGCTGCGGACGGACGGGGAAGAAGATCATGGATCTGCTCCGTTCCGGCCGGGAAGGGTGCTTCTGCAAGCTGAACGCCGTGCTCACCTTCCAGGAGTGGCTGGAGGACTTCGCCTCCCCCGAGACGCAGGAAGTCGGCGCGCGGATCGTGGCCAAGGAGCTGGAGGAGATCAAGGCCCGGACGCCGAAGGACTTCTCCGAGCCGCTGCACCGCAACTTCCTCGGCGATCTGGAGCGGATCAAGAAGGGCGAGCGGGACCTCTACTTCTAGCGCGCCCCGCGCCGTCGGGCGCGAGGCGAGGCGAACGGATCGGGAGGGCGGCCTTCGGGCCGCCCTTTCTCGTTGTGCTACCGTGCGCCTTGCGGCGGCGCCCCGCGCCGCCGGGGAGGAAGGATGGGCTTCGCCGGTTTCGGCCGCGCGGCGGTCGCCGCGTGCGCGCTCGCGGCTCTGGTCGCGCCCTCCGCGGGCGCCGCGGCGCCGCGGCGCGTGTCGGTCTCCGCGCCGACGCTTCAACTGCGGCCGGAAGAGCGGGTCAAGGGGTTCGAGCTGGTCGTCAAGGGCGGGCGGGTGACGGCGCTGCCGCGCATCCCCGCGCCGTTCCGGATCAAGGTCGGCAACGAGGACGACGGCGACGCGCGCGTCGAGGGGACCGCGCTGACCGGCTACGCCTCGTTCAACGCCGCCCTCTTCCAGGACTTCGTGGAGTTGGAGCTGAAGGACGGCGCGACGATCCGGCTGCGCGTGGACACGACGACCGACTTCGAGACGATCGCCCGCAAGATCACGATCGAGGGCGAACAGCTGGCGCTGCGGCCGCTGCCCTGATCCCGGTCAAATCGTCTCCGCGAAGTTGTCCGAACCGGGCCGGTACGCGATCCTTCGCCGTCCGCAGCCCGGCTGCGTCCGGGGACGACGGGAGTCGCGATGAGGGGATTTGCGGTCTTGACGGCGTCGCTGCTCTGCGCGGCCGCCGTCTCGCAGGCGTGGGCGGCGGCGCCCACGGCGGTCGTGATCGAGGGGAGCGGGCTCGACTGGCGCGAGGCGCGCCGGATCGTCGAGCTCTACGGCGGGCAGGTCGTGCACGCGCTGCCGCCGTACGTCGTGGTCGGCGACGTTCCGCCCGCGGCGCTCGACGCGCTGCGCGCGGGGCGCTCGCCGGGACGGACCTGGGACGGCGCGCGGATCCGCGCCGCGGCCGACGCGGGCGAGGCGAAGGCGCTGACGTCGGAGTTGGTCGCCGCGGCAGGGAAGGGCGCCGCGGTTCCGGCGGAGATCCGCGCGGCGCTCTCGTTCGTCGAACGGCCCGAAGCGTCTCCGGCGGCGCTCGCGGCGTCGCCGGCCGAAGGACTCCTCGACGTGGCGCCCGCGGCGGCGTCGTTCGGCGCTGCGGCGCCGCGTCCGGCCGCGCCTCTCTCGGCGATCACGGGGCACTACAACACCTCGGACTTCCTCTCCGGCGACATCGCCGTCGGGATCGTGCGTCCCGAGTCGAACGGAGCGGCGGACGGCGTGAACGCGAACGACTGGACCGACGCCGAGGTCGCCGACACGTTGACCGAGCTGCTCGCGGCGAACGACCTGCTGGCCGGAGCGGCGCCGGCGGGGCGCGTCGCGTTCGTCTACCGCACCGAGAGCGCCGGCAGCGGCGTCGCGGGGACGGTCCCGTGCGGCTACGAGGCGGCCAACTACCAGAACCTCGACTTCACCGTCCTGCAGGACATTTTCACGCGCCTCGGCTACAACGGCGCGGACGGCCGCGAGTCGTTCGTCCTCTGGGTGAACGCGCTGCGCGACGCCTTCAAGACCGACTGGGCGATCGGCTACGTGATCGTGGACGACAGCGCCTCGCCGAGCCCCTACAACTCCGCCTTCCCGCTCGGGCCCGGCGCCTGGTTCAAGCGTTCGGCGCGGCGCGAGATCTACTCCCACGAGACGGCGCACATTTGGGGCGCGCGGGACGAGTACGGCGACGGGGCGCTCACCTACGCCGAGTTGTTCGGCGGCTACATGCAGGTCGTGAACGCCAACAGCGAGAACAAGCTCGGCCACGGCTACTTCTCCGGCGCGGGGGAGGCTCTGCCCTCGCTGATGCTCGACACGAACCACTACATCGACCCGTGGGCGCGCGGGCAGATGGGGCTGCAGGACCGCGACGGCGACGGCGTCTACGACCCCGAAGACACGTTCCCGGTCGTCGCCCTCGACGCCGCGGCGGGGAGCCCGGTCGTCGTCGCCGGGCGCGCGTCGGCCGGCGTCCTTCCCCGCGAGACCCCCGTCGAGACGTTCCTGAGCACGGGAGACGTCGCGATCAACCGCATCGCGCGGGTCGAATGGCGCCTGAACGGCGGTCCGTGGCAGGACGCGGCCGCGGCCGACGGCGCGTTCGATTCCGCTTCCGAGGCGTTCGTCTGCGCGTTGCCGCCGCTCAAGAACGGCGGCTACGTGCTCGAGGCGCGGGCGACCGACAACTTCGGGCAGACGACGCAGCGCCTCGCGCGGCGGGACTTCGTCGTCTCCGGCAGTTCGCTCGCCGACAACGCGCCGTTCGCCGTCTTCGCCGTCGAACCGCGGCTCGGCGGCCTCGGCACGACGACCTTCCGCTTCGACGCGGCCGGCTCGAGCGACGAGGAGGACGGTTCGTCCGCGCTCGAGTATCGCTTCGACCTCGACGGCGACGGCACGTTCGAGAGCGGCTGGTCCTCCGCCGCCGCGGCGAGCCGCTCCTTCTCCGACGCCGGCGAGCGGACGGCGCGCGTCGAAGT
>JAJFTU010000184.1 GCA_021372775.1 bacterium
GCGTCGCGCGTCTTGTCGTCGAGGGCGAGGATCTCCTGCAGCGCCTCGCCGATCTGCGGCAGGTACTTCGTGATGTAGCCCTTCTTCTTCGCCTCGTCGAGGTCGCGCGCCCGGCGGGCGACGAACTTGCCGAGCTTCCGCCCGACCTCCATCAGCGCGAGGCGGATCTCCTTGATGATCTCGGGGTAGGAGGCGATCGCCTCCTTGCTCTCCGAGGTGAACGGCACCCAGACCGAGGCGAGGTGGACGAAGAGGACCATCGGTCCCGACGGCGGCGCCCCCTTCGACTGCTGCAGCCCGTACGCCTTCCAGCTCGTCTGCTGCACGGCCTTGGTCACCGCGCAGGCGCCGGCCTGATAGAGCAGCGGCACGCGGTTGGCGAAGCGGGTCACCTCGCAGAGCTCGTCCGCGGGGAGCTTCCCGCCGTAGGCGAGCCCGACCTCGACCTGGAAGGGGTTGCCGCGGTAGACCTGCGGCGGCCGCGTGCAGGCGGCGAAGAAGTCGGCCTGGATCCGCGCGCGGAGGGCCGTCTCGATCAGCTCCGCGCCGATCGGCGCGAGGCAGTTCGTCGGCGGCGCGAGGATCTTGACCTCGGGGATCGCGCGGTAGAGCCGCTCCACGGTGCGCGTGTCGAGCGTGCGCGGGTTGGCGCTCTTGTGGACCTTCGCCTTCTCGCAGATCTCCCCCGCGACCTTGAGCGTGACGCGGGAGAAGCTCTCGCTCAGCGCGCCGACGAGGTTCTTGGCCGAACTGTCGCGCAGGATCTTGAGCAGCGTGCCCAGCTCCACGCCGTGCGGATGGGGCTTGATCTCGCGCGCCTCGGGGGGCAGCTCGCGCGAGACGCGCGGCCACCGCGCCGGATCCCCCTTCGGCGGATGGTAGAGCAGCGTGGCGTGCGGGTTGGCCAGCGCCGTCAGCTCGAGGTACTCGTCCACGGAACGCTTGCCGCGCAGGAACTCCGCCTCGAGCGTGATCCCGACCTCGGTGCCCTGCTCGAACGGGGCGGGGGCGAGGACGTCCTCGCGCAGGATCTCCGGGCGGTTGCGCCGGGTGTCGATCGCGATCTCGTAGGCGTGGGCCGGCTTGCGCGGCCCGGTCTTGGAGATGATCGCCACCGGGCGGCCGGTCGTGAGCAGGCCGTACATGCCGGCGGCCGAGATGCCGATCCCCTGCTGGCCGCGCGACTGGCGGTAGCGGTGGAACTTGGAGCCGTAGAGCAGCTTGCCGAAGACCTTCGGGATCTGCTCGCGGACGATCCCCGGGCCGTTGTCGCGGATCTTGACGAGGAAGCGGTCGGCCGCCAGCTCCTGCACCGTGACCGTGATCTCGGGCAGGATCCCCGACTCCTCGCAGGCGTCGAGCGAGTTGTCCACGGCCTCCTTGACGGTCGTGAGCAGCGCCTTCCGCTTGTTGTCGAAGCCGAGCAGGTGGCGGTTCTTGGTGAAGAACTCGCTGATCGAGATCTCGCGCTGCTGCGCGGCCATGTCCTGCGCGTCGAGCTTGCGGCGGCCGCCGCGGCGCGCGGCGCGCGGGGCGTCGGCGGCGCCTTCGTCCTCGTCGTCGCGGGGCGCGGACGGGCGCGGGGCCGCGGCGGCGGGCTCGTCGGCCGCGTCGTCGAACAGGGAGGGCTGGGCGGCGCCGCGCTGGCGCGCGCCGGCCTCGTCTTGGGCGATGTCGTCGTTCGGTTCCATGGCGCGGCGAGGATACCATCCGCGGGGGGAGGGCGGCCCATTTGACGATCGGTCCGACCTCGCTAGAATTCCCGCGCCATGACGATCCAAGCGCTGATAGAGACGCTCAACACCTTGACGACCGGCGAGTTGGGGCAGCTTCGCGCCCGGGTCGCCGAAGCGCGCGCCGAGGCGGCGGCGATGGG
>JAJFTU010000185.1 GCA_021372775.1 bacterium
AGCTGCTCCGCCCCGAAGGACGACGCCGTGAAGGCGGCCTTCGAGAACGTCCACACCGCCTACCAGAGCCTCGACGCCATCTTCCAGTGATATACGGGCGCGCCTCTCGGCGCGCCCGTCACCGTTTTCCGTAAGGGCGGCTGGCGCGCCGATCGCCTCGTCGAAACGACGACGCCTCCACCGCGCCTGCCGCCCGACCCAATTCCCGCGCAACCTTGCCTTTCGTCCCGAAGGGCAGGATTGCGCGCGAATCAAGTCGGTCGTCGATCCAGAATCAGCGCGACCGCCGCCGCGCGATCGGCGACGCGGCCCGCGGCCCGCTCCCCCGCCAGACGCGCCAGCCAATCCTGCAACTCCGGTCCCGCCGGCACGCCGAGATCGATCAGATCCCGCGCCGCGAGCAGCGGCGGATGCGCGTCGATCAAGCGTCGCGCCCGCGCCGCGCGTTCCAACGCCTCCGCCCCCGCGAACGCCGCCGCGCAGAGCAGCGTTCCCGGCGCCGCGCGATAGACCGCGCGGACCAACGCCGCGTCGTCCGGCGCCTCGCGCAGCAAACGCTCCAAACGGCGCGACTGCGCCATCCCCTCCAGCAGCGCCCGCCGCGCGCGGGACGACAGCGCGACCCGCTCCGCCCTCTCCGCCGCCCGCTCCGGACACGTCGTCGCGGCGTGCACGAGAGCCGCGCTCAGATCGTCGTCGGCGCCGAGGGCCACGGCCGCAGCGAGGGCCGCCGCCGCCGCGGCGCGCACGTCGTCGGCCGAACCCTGCCGCAGCCCCGGCAGCCAGCGCGCGCCCGCGCCGAGATCGACGAGCCGCGCCAGCGCCCCCGCCGGATCCGGCTCCGCGAGCAGCGACCTCAGCTCGCGGCCGACGCGCGACGGCGCGACCGCGTCGGGCGCGGCGCCCGCGAAGGCCCGCCGCGCCGCGTCCTCGTCCTCCGCGGTCAGCCGGAAGCCGAGCCGCGCCTCGAAGCGAACGCCGCGGGCGAGCCGCGTCGGGTCGTCCTCGTAGCTCCGCGCGTGCAGCGTCCGCAGCCTTCGCGCGGCCAAGTCGTCCAGCCCGCCGCCCGGATCGAGCAGCTCGCCGCGCCGCGGCCCGGCGACGACGATCGCCAGCGCGTTGACGGAGAAGTCGCGCCGCAGCAGGTCGTCCTCCAGCGTCGCCGGCCGCGTCCGCGGCAGCGCGCCGGGCGCCGCGTACGTCTCGGCCCGCGCGCCCGAAAGATCGATTCCCGGCTCGTCCCCCCGCCCTTCCCAGCGGCAGAGCCGGAACGGCGGATGCCGCCGCGCGCAGGGGCCGAGCCGCTCTTCGAACCGCGCGACGAGCGCGGCCAGCGCCGCGTCGTCGGCCTCGACCGCGAGATCGAGCTCGCCGTGCCCCGCGCCGCGCCGTCGCTCGTCCGGCCGCCCGCGCCTTGTCTCGACGACCGCCGACGACTTGCCGTGCGCGCTTCCCGAAGCCCCGCGCGCCAGCAGCAGGTCGCGCACCGCGCCGCCGACGAGCGCCAGCGGCAGCGGCTCGGCCAGCGCGGCGAGTTCGCCGAGCAGGCGACGCGCGGCCTCGCCGAGGCCGCTCTCCCAACCGTCGGGGGCGCGCCGCGCGGCGACCATCGCTCAGGCCCGCGGGTGGTGCGCGTCGTAGAGCGAGCGGAGCCGCTCCCGCGCGACGTGGGTGTAGATCTCGGTCGTCGAGATGTCGCGGTGCCCGAGCAGCGTCTGCACCGTGCGCAGGTCGGCGCCGTGCTCGACGAGGTGCGTCGCGAACGAGTGCCGCAGCACGTGCGGCGAGATGCGCGACCAGTCGATCCCCGCGGCGAGCGCGTGGCGGCGCAGGTTCAGCCAGAACGCCTGCCGCGTCATCGGGCCGCCCGCGCGCCCCGGAAACAGCGTGTCGCCGCGCGGCTCGAGGGCGCCCCGCCCGCCGCCGATGTAGGCGTTCAGCGCGGCGACCGCCTGCGTGCCGAGCGGCACGATCCGCTCGCGGTCCCCCTTGCCGACGATCCGCGCGAGCCCGCGCCGCAGGTCGAGCTGGCGCACGCGCAGCGCGCAGAGTTCCGAGACGCGCATCCCGGTGGCGTAGAGCGTCTCCAGCATCGCCCGGTCGCGCAGCCCGCGCGGCGTCAGCGCGTCGGGCGCCGCGAGCAGCCGCTCGACGTCCCCCTCGCTCAGCACGCGGGGCAAGGGACGCCGCTTCTTCGGACCGTCGATCCGCCGCGCCGGATCGTCGTCGCGGGTTCCCTCCTGCCGCAGGTACTTCAGGAACGAGCGCAGCGCCGAAAGGCGCCGCGCGCGCGTCGTCGACGCCAGCCCCTCGGCCCGCGCCGCCCGCAGCCAGCGCTCGATCTCCGCCTCGCCGACCGCGGCCAGCTTCTCGCCGCCCCCCGCGCCGAGCCGCGCCGCGAAGTCGAGCAGGTCGCGGCGGTAGGCCTCGATCGTGCGCGGCGAGAGGCCGCGGACCGCGGAGAGATGCTCGAGGAATCCGGCCAGCTCCGCCGGAAGCGGCGCGTCGCTCATCGCCGCGGGACGTCCGGCCCGTCGAGCAGGAACGTCGCCGGGCCGTCGTTGACCAGTTCGACGTCCATCATCGCGCCGAACCGCCCCTCGGCGACCTCGAGCCCGAGGGCGCGCAGCGTCTCGACGAACCGCTCGTAGAGCGGGAACGCGTCGGCCGGCGGGGCCGCGAGGTCGAACGAGGGCCGGCGCCCCTTGCGGGTCCGCGCGGCGAGCGTGAACTGCGAGACGGCGAGCACCGCCGCCCCGGCCTCGGCCAGCGAAAGCTCCCACTCCGCGTCGCCGCCGGGAAAGAGGCGCAGCGAGGCCAGCTTGCGCGCGTGCCAATCGGCGAGTTCCGGGCCGTCGCCGCGCTCGACCCCGAGGAAGACCAGGGCGCCGCGCCCGATCTCCCCGACCACCTCGCCGTCCACGCGGACCGCGGCCCGCTTCACGCGCTGCACCAGCGCCTTCATCCCGTCGCCTCCGTCGCCGCCATGTTAGCGCGGACCGCCGACTCCCCGCCGGGCCGCGCCCGGCCGTTCCGCCTCGCGCGGACCCGTCCGATCCGCGCCGCGCCGGCCGTCCCGCAACGTGGAGGCGGAGAGACGGCCCGGCTTGAACCACGGGGGCCGCTGTGCCAGTCTTAGCCCCCTGTCATAGGAGACGCCGCTGATGGCATCGCTCGTCAAAGTCACGATCGTCGGCAACCTCGGCCGCGACGCGGAAATGCGCTACACGCCGCAGGGCAAGGCCGTGCTCGAATTCAACGTCGCCTGCAACGACCGCTACACGGACAACACCGGCGCGCAGCAGGAACGCACGCAGTGGTTCCGGGTCAGCCTCTGGGGCCGCCAGGCGGAGACGCTGAAGCAGTACCTGCTCAAGGGGAAGCAGGTCCTCGTGGACGGGCGGCTGCGGGCGCGCGAATACGTGGACCGCGAGGGGAAGACCCGCACGAGCCTCGACGTCCACGCCGACAACCTCGTGCTCCTCGGCTCGCGGGCCGGCGGGCCGCAGGAGAGCCAGGGCCCGGTGGACAACGGCGGCCAGGGCGGCGGCTTCAACGGCCCGGACAAGCAGTTCTCGCCGGACGACGACGACATTCCGTTCTGACCTCGTCGAAGGACCGCATCGGGAGCCGGCGTCCGCGCGACGCCGGCTCTCTTCGTGTCCGGGGCGGCCGCGCGGGCGTGGCGCCTGCGCCCGCCGACGGCCGACGGGGCGCTCGTCGGCTCCGCGCCGCGGGTCGCCGCGCGGCGACGAAAAAGGCGCGGCCGGAGCCGCGCCTCGTTCGACGATCCTGTCCGCTTCGGCTACGCGCCGAGCCGGCTCAGCGCCGCCTTGGCCGACGTCGCCGCCGCGCCGTCCTCGCCGCCCGCGTCGAGCGCCTGACGGTAGGCCGCCTTCGCCTCGTCGGCGCGGCCCGCGCCTTCAAGCGCCTGGCCGAGGCCGTAGAGCGCGAGCTCGCGCGGGTAGCCGCCGGGAGCGCCGACCAGCGCGCGCCAAATGTCCGCCGCCTTCGCGGCCTGGCCCGACTGCGCGTAGGCCTGCGCGAGGGCCGCCTTGATCGACGAGCCGAGCGTCGGGTCGTTCCCGAGCTTCGCGTCGGCCGTCTCCAATTCCTTCGCCGCGCCGGCCGCGTCGCCGCCCTCGAGCAGGGCGACGCCGCGCAGGTAGATCGCGACGAGCGAAGGGGCGCCGTGCCCCTTCTCCGCCTCGGCGAGCCGCTGCGCGGCCACGCGCGCGCGCTCCTCGACGCTGGAGAAGACCGGCGAGTACGGATCGGAAGGACGGGCCGCGGCGCGGGCCACCGGCGCTTCGAGGGCCGTCTGGCCGCGGAGCAGCGCGTCCGAGGACTTCGCCGCGTAGCGCTTGACGATCCCGGTCGCCGACCAGATCGCGACGATCGCCACGACCAAGGCCGCGGCGCCGTAGAGGAACGCCTTCGGGTGCTCCTCGACGTAGGCGAGCACGTTCCACGTCTGCTCGACGAACTCGTCCTGCTTGATCTTCTTCCGTTCCTGACGATCCATCTGAACCTTCCTCGCCGCGCGCCCCGCCGCGTCTGTGGTAGGCCCGGCAGGACTTGAACCTGCGACCTTCGGTTTAGGAAACCGCTGCTCTATCCGCTGAGCTACGGGCCCGTTTCCCGCAAGCCCGCGCCCCGCGCGGACTTCCGGACGCCGCCCCGACTCTCGCCTCCCCTTCCGGCGCCCATATGGTGCCACGGAAAGGGCCGCGTCGGCCAAGGTGCGACGCGGGATCGTGCCACTTGGCGGCGCGAAGCGCAATTGTCCCGCCGCGCGGGTCTTCGCGATCGGGGCGGGAAGGACGCGCGGCGCGCGAAAGCTCGTCCGCGGCGGTCACGCGCGGGGCGCCGCCGCGCACGCGGGCGGCGCCGTCGCGGACGAACCGTTCCTCGACGACCTGCACGCCGAGCGCCCGGAGGCGGTCCAGCGAGGCCCAGTGCGTCGTGGCGCGCTTTCCGTCCAGCAGCCCGGCGCGCTGCAGAAGGAACGCGCCCGTGCAGACCGGAAGGACGGCGCGGCACGAGCCGGCCTGCCGCCAAATGAAGTCGATCAGCGGTTCGTCGTCGACCTCGGCGCGGGTTCCGATTCCCCCCGGAACGACGAGGAGATCGAGCGCCGGAGATCAGAAGCGGATCAGCGACTCGACGCGCCGCCCTTCGAGCGCGCGGCGGCCGTCGAGCGCCGTCAGCTCGACGACGAAGCCGACCCCGGCGACCTCGCCGCCGCACCGCTCGACGAGGCGCGCCGCGGCCGCGGCGGTGCCGCCGGTCGCGAGGAGGTCGTCCACGACGACGACGCGCGAGCCCGCGGGGGCCGCGTCGCGGTGGATCTGCAGGCGGTCGGTCCCGTACTCGAGCCCGTACGACTCCTCGTAGGTCTCGAACGGCAGCTTGCCGGGCTTGCGGACCGGCGCGAAGCCGACGCCGAGCCGCGCGGCGAGCGCGCCGCCGAAGATGAACCCGCGGGCCTCGATCGCCGCGACGAGCGTCGGCGCGAGCGGCCGCGCCCACGCTTCGAGCGCGGCGAGCACGACCTCGGTCGCCGCCGGCACGGCCAAGAGCGGCGTCAGGTCGCGGAAGAGAATCCCCTGATGCGGAAAGTCGGGAATGTCGCGGATCAGCGCCTTCGCTTCTTCGAGCGTCATGTCGATCCTCAGCGCACTTGGCGGAAGCCGACGTTCCCCGCCGGCTCGGCGTCCTCTTCGTCGAGACGCTCCACGACCGAATAGCGCGGTCCCCGCCGCAGCTGCGCGGCGAACGCCTCGAGCCGTTCCGGCGCGCCCTCGGCGAACGCCTCGACCGTGCCGTCCGGCAGGTTGCGCACCCACCCCGCGACGCCGACCGTCTCCGCGCAGTTCAGCGCGAAGAAGCGGTAGCCGACCCCCTGGACCAGGCCGTGGACCACGTAGTGCTTGGCGGTCGCCACGAGCAGCCTCCTTCCCGCGCGGACCACTGTACCGGCGCCTCCGCGGACCGGCCAGCGCTCACTCCTCGAACGAGCCGCGGCGCGCGCGGAGCCAGCGCGCCTCGAGGTCGCGGTAGATGGCGCGCAGCGCGTCCGGCGCCTCCGGCCCGGCGCGGTGCATCGTCTCCGGGAAGAAGACCCCGTAGGCGTTCCCTTGGCGGCGACGCACCTCGGCGTCGAGGTCGATCGCCTCGTCGCCGAGCTTCAGCCGCAGCTTGAACGCCCCGCCGACCGGCACGTCCAGCGCCGGCGGCGCCTCGATGAACGCGCCGCTGAGGCTGACGTTGATCGCCCGCACCGGCAGCGCCCCGGCGCCGACGAGCGCGGCCGCTTCGAGCGGGCAGTCGGGAGGAATCGGCGCGCGGAACATCAGGCGTCCCTCCGCCGAAGCGATCTGCTCCGGCATCTGCAGGCGCAGCCGCTCCGGCGTCCGCCTCGCCTTGTCGGCGGGCGCGTGCTCGAGGATCTGCGCGAGGAAAACGTGCGCCCGGGAGTCGAGGCCGAACGAAACGCTGCAGAGCGTCGCGGGCGGGAGGAACGGACACTCCACGTCGTGGACGAGTTCGAGGACGACCGCGTCGGGCATCGCCGCGACGAAGTGCGCCTGGCAGGTCGAGCCTTGATTGCAGCAGGCGACGATCGCCGGCGCCTTGTGGAGGCTCGCCTTTCCCAAGAGCTGGCGCGTCGCGTTCGACGAGTCTTCTTCGGGCGCGCGCTCGGCGTCCTTGCCGCGGCTGAAGAACCCCATGTCCTCTTCCCCACTCTTCCCCCGATCGTTTTCCCCCGTCCCGCGCCGCTACACCCGGCGGCGCGGCGCCGGCTCGGGACGCAACGCGTCCGGCACCCGGCTGCGCAGCCACCGCGTCTCGAGCTCCCGCACGATGTCCCGCAGCGGCTTCGACGCCGCGTGCGCCCCCCGCGCCACCGCGAGCGGAAAGAACAGCCCGTACTCGCGCCCGCTGCGGCGCCGCACGACCGCCTCGACCTGCACGGCCGCTTCTTCTTCGTCAAGCCGCAGTTCCACCTCGACCACGCGTCCCTTCGCCAGCTCGAGCCCCGTTCCCCCGGGAAGCTCGACGAGGATTCCCGACTGGCTGATGTTGAGCGGCCGGACCTCGACCGACGTTCCTTCGCCGAGCAGCAGCCGCGCGACGAGGGCGCCCTCGGGCGTGATCGGCACGCGGAACGTGGTGCGGCCGTCGGCGCCGGCGATCTCGTCCGGCAGGGCGAGGCGGATCAGCGGCGCGCCGCCCTCTTCCCCCGCTTCGACCTCCAGGATCGGGGCCATGAAGACGCGCGCCCGACCGCCGCTGGTGAACGAGACGGTGGCGAGGGCCAACGGCGGGAACGTCTGCGCGTCCACCGGGCCGTCCAGCTCCAGCAGGACCCCTTGCGGCATGAGCCGCTTGAAGCGGCCGGAGGCGATCGCCGTGTGTTCCGGGCAGACGACGAACGCCCGGACCTCGCGTCGGCAGCAGTGGGCGAGAAGTTGGGACGCGTCCACCACCCCGCGCCGATCCCGCCCGTTCCGGTGGTCTCCGGCGGCGAGATCGCGGTCGTCTTCTTGGCGGAACCAAGACATCGGGGGGCGCTCCTTTACGAAACAATGGCGCCGCCGGCCCCCTCCGGTCAATTCCGTCCCGCCGTCCGAACGCGCGCGGCGCGGCCCGAACAGGCGCCGCGCCGGGTCCGAAGCCCTCCGCATCAACGGCCGATGAGCGTCCGCTCGAACGGCGCAGGTTCATCCACGGCCGCCGCCGGCTCTTCGGCTTGTTCGGACCACGCGTCGGCGCCGCCCGGCGCCGGAGGGGGCTCCTCGACGACCGGCGCGGACGGCGCAGGATCGGCGCCGGCGCCTTCGAGCCGCTCGCGCACGACCCGAATGTCCTGCGCCGCGCAGACGCCGAGAGAGAGCCCTTCGAAGAGCGCTCCGAAGACCCAGACGACCGCAAGAAAGAGCCCGACGGCGCGGGCCGCCCCCGCCGCGCCCGCCGCCGGGTCGTAGTGCATCTGGCCGGCGAGCTGTTGAATCGCCTCCGCGTTCGCCGCGCGCGCCCTCGCGAGACTCTCCAATTTCGCGACCAGCGCCGCTCGCTCGGGCTGCGCCGCGTCGCGGGGATCAGAGTCGAGTCGAGCCAAGGCGAGCCGCGCCTTCTCGCCGCGCCGCCATGCTTCGGCGTAGTCGACGATCAGCGCGCCCGGCCGGCCGCCCACCCTGTTGCGCCCGTAATTGGCCACGTCGTCGGCGAGCTTGTCGGCGTCGGCGTCGAGCCGCGGCCTCCGGGCGACGAGATAGCTGCGCGCGTCGTCGAATTGCCGGGCGTCCCAATAGTCGAGACGCGCCGCGCCGCGGGCGGCGATCTCGGCTTCCGTGCCCGCCTCCTGGCGCTCGCGCTGCAACCGCTCCCGGGCCGCGCGGACGAGTCCCTCCCGGTTCTCGGCCCAGTCCTTGTCCAGCTTGGCCATGTCGGTCTCGGCGCTCCGCGCCTGCTCCGCCATCTCCAACCGAGCCGTCTTCAGCGCCGCCATCCGCTCCCGCAATTCCGCCGGGGGCAGGAAGCTGATCCACGCGAACGTCAGGCCGGCCGCGAACGCGACGAGCGCGAGCAGGACGATCGCCGCCTGCGCGAGGAGCAGCGCCTTTCCCAAGAGGTACTGCCGCGTCGCGCCGAGGTGCCCCTCGCCGCGGCGCCCGAACGCCGCGAGTTCCTTCAGCGTGCGCGAGACGAAAACGAACGGGCTGCGGACGATCCCGACCAGCGAACTCAAAACGCCGCCGAGCGCGTCGGCCGCGTCCTTGCCCGCCAACACGACGAACAGCAGCGCCCCGGACCCGACGAAGATCACGAGCGCGACGATCCAGTGCGCCAAGAGTCCCGCCACGTATTGAGACATCTTCCCCCTCCCCACGGAGATGGACGCCGCCCCCCTTGGCGGCCCCCCGGGAAGGATGTGGGAAAGCGTCGCGCGGAACAAGACCCTTCCGACGTCAGCGGAGGATCACGAGCGCGGCGCCGCCGAAGGCGAGGGTGAGCGCGGCGGTCCGCCGGCGGGTCAGCGACTCCTTCAGAAAGACCGCGGCGAAGAGGAAGATGAACACCGTCGAGGTCTGGTTGAGGATCGCCGCCGCCGAGGCCGCCGTGTACTTCGTGCCGCCGATCCAGGCGACCATGGCGAAGTAGTTGCCGAGCGCCGCCGCGGGGATCGTGAAGCGCCACGAGCGGTCGGGGCGCAGCAGCCGCGCCGTCTCGCGGCGCACCGAGCTCGACGCGAGGGCCGGCAGCAGTCCCACCCCGCCGAAGAAGACGCGCACCGACGAGGCCCAGAGGACCGGCGCCCCGTCGAGCACCCCCTTGACCATCACGATGCTCGCGGCCATGCAGAGGATCGCCACCGCGCCGAGGACGAAGCCGATCACCACGTCGCGCCGCTCGCGGCCGCGCGCCGGCGCCCCGGCGGCGCCGACGAGGATCGCGCCGACGATCATCAGCGCGCCGAGCAGGCCGAGCGCGCCGAGCCGCTCGTCGAGGAAGACGAACGAGAGGACGACGACGGCCGGCGCGTAGAACGCGTCCACCACCGCGGCCATCCCCGCGCCGATGCGGGAGAGCGCGAGGAAGAACAGCGTGTCGGCGAGCGAGATCCCGATCATTCCGGAGACCGCCAGCCGCGCCCACGTGCCGAACGGCTGGTCGGGCACGAACGGGGCCTGCGCCGCGGCGATCGTCCCGGCGAGCAGCGCGACGGCCACCGCGCTCTTGAAGACGTTGAGCGCCAGGGCCGACTCGTCGGCGCGCGACTTGCGGTAGAGGACGACCGCCGCCGCCCACGCGAGCGCGGACGCGAGCGACAGCGTCTCCCCGATGAACGGAATCGCCATGGGCGAGAAGTACCACGTTCCGGTGCGGCGCGCATGGCGCCGGCGCGCGTCCTCGACCGGCGCCGCCGCTCAACGCGCGGCGGCCTCGCCTTGTCCCGGGCGCCCGCGTCCCGCGTCCGGCCGCGGGCTCTCCTGCGCCGCGGAGAGAACGCGCAGCGTCCGCCGCGCTTCCTCGCGCTCGGCGGCGACGCGTTCCCCGACGACGCGGATCGCGCCGGCAAAATCGACCTTCCTGCCGAACGCATTCCACGACGCCGGACTCGCCGCCGACGCCGGGCGCGCCGGAGGCGGACCGTCGTCGCTCCACGCGGCGTACCGGCGCAACTCCGCCCGCGCGGCGGCCAACGTGTCCGCGAGCATGAACCGCAACGCAGGGCCGAAGGCGGCGAACAACGTCCGTCCCGGAAGGCCGCGAACCCCCGAGACGTCGCTGTCCGGCGGAAACGGCGCGACCGCCGTTCCCCAACGCCGCCAGACAGCCGCCTTGACGGCGGAGGCGCGGAACGAGGCGGGTCGCAGATCAGTGGACGCCCAAGCCGCGGCCCAGGCCGGCGCCGGCGAGGGGAGCACCCGCATCGCCGCAAGGACATGCCGCGCCTCCGCGATCCGAATCAACTGAGACATCTCCTCCGGCCGGCTCTCCAGCGAATCCGCGAGCCGCGCCGACGCCGCCGCGGAGCGCCACGCAGTCTCGCGCTCCCCCCGCATTCCCGCCGCCCGCGCCCGAGCGAGCAAGAGCTTGCTCAGTCCGACGTGGCCGAGCAGGTTCGGCAGCGGCATCTCGAAGCCCGCCGACGCGCGCTGTTCCCAACGAGGTCGCCCGCGGCTCTCCAGCAACCGCTCCGCGTCCGCGAGCGGTCCGGCCGCGCTGTCCAGGAAGGAGGCCAGCGGCGCCGGCGGAGCGGCGAGCGTCTCCTCCTTCACGTAGTCGTCGAGACTCGCCCTCGCCGCGTCGAATCGGCCCGCGGCCTCCGCGCTCGGCCGCCGCGTCGCCGGAACGCCGTCGCCGCGCGGCGCGACGTCGATCCCCGCCGCGGCGGCGACCCGCTCGAGCGCGAGCGCCGCGTCGTTCTCCGGATTGTCGGGAAACAGCGCCTCGACGTTCGCGAGAGCGCCGCCCTCGACGGGCCAGCCCTCCGCGGCGACGCGCCGCAACGTCCAGCGCGAGACGCCGTCCGCGACGAGCCATCCGCCGAGGTTGATCAGCGCGACGACCGCGGCGGCGCGAACGAGGTCGCGCCGCCATCTTCCGCCCCCCACGACGCATCCCCGCCGCGTCAGGGCTTGCGGCCGACGGGAAGGACGCCGAGAACCTCGGTCGTGGCCGGAAGGCTGAGTGCGGCGCGCGCCGCGGCCAGATCGAAGCCGCCGACGTAGGTCGAGCCGAGCCCGCGCGCGGTCGCCTGCAGGAAGAACCCCTGCGCGGCGAGACCGGCCTCGATCGCCATGAACTGCGGCCCGCGGTCCTTCATCCGCGCCATCTTCGCCGGCAGTCCGGCGAGGACGAAGATCGCTGGGGCCTTCTTGATCCAGCCTTGCCCGACCGCCTTGCCGACGAACTCGTCCCGCTTGTCGCCCGGCGCGACGAGCGTCAGCGCGTGCGACGCCGGCTCGTAGCGGTAGATCCCGGGAGCGAGCCCTTCGACCGCGCCGGCGATCACGTACAGTTCCAGCGGATAGGTCGCCATCGCCGAAGGCGCCGTGCGGTGGCCCTTGGCGTCGGTGACCCCTTGGGCGGCCCAGCAGAGCTGCCCGATCTCCTCCAGCGTCAGCGGCGTCGGCGCCGGCGCGCGCAGCGAGCGCCGTTGTTGGAGCGCCTTCTCCACCGCGAACTGCCCGTCCGTCTTCGGCGCCGGCAGCGGCGTCGCGGCGGGCGCGGCCGCGAAGGCGAGCGACGCGGCGGCGAGCAAGGC
>JAJFTU010000186.1 GCA_021372775.1 bacterium
AGTGTCAAGAATTCGACCGTCAGGAAGAAAATTCCCGTCCGGACCGTCGGGATTCCGGCGGGGCGGCAACAGTTGCCGCCGCGGGGCCGGGACGCGAAAAGTCCGCCGTTTCGGGCGGTTGGGCGACTTGGCGCGTCTCCCGGAAAACTCGGCACATGGTTTGCTCTTGAAGTGCCCCGCCGGAATCCGGCAAGGAGCCGAGGCGTGCGGCAAGCGGGGTTCGCGTTTCTTCTTACTTTCGCCGTGACGGCGTTCGCCGCCTACGGCGCCGCGCCCGTCGCGCCCGCCGTCCCCGCCGCCGCCGCCAAGACCAAGACCGCCGCCGCCTCGTCCGAGCCGACCGCGGAAGAGATCGCCGTCGCCTCGATCCGGGACCGGCTGCGCCGCGCCACGACCTCCGCCGAACAGTCCCGCCTCGCCGAAGACCTGCTGAAGGCGCTCGACCGCTTCGGCCACGGCCGGGACCGCGAGGCGCTGACGCTGGTCGATCGCCTGCTGCAGGACCGCCCCGACGACGCCGCGCTCCTCTGGCGTCGCTGCGACGGCCGCCGCCGGTACAACGATCTCGACGGCGCGATCGCCGACGCGGAGAAGCTCGCCGCGGACCACGGCGGCGAGGAGTTCGGCGTCCGCGCCCGGCGCGCCCTGCCGATGCTCTATCTGCGGACCGGCCGCCGCGAGCAAAGCGCCCTCGCCGACGAGGCGCTGCTGCGCGACGGCCTGGCCGATCCCGCGGCCGTCCTCGTCCGCCTCGTCCGCACCTACGCGCTGCTCGACGACCCGCCGCGCCTCAAGGACAGCGTGGAGCGGCTGGGCCGAGTCTGGCCGGAACGGGTCCAGTACGATCCGGACCTCGCCTGGCTGCGGGCCGACTCCGCGGCCAAGGTGGACGCGCCCGAGGCGGGGGCCGCCGCGCTGCTGCGCTTCGCGAACCTCTACCCGCGCGACCTCCGCCGCGGCGAGGCGCTCGTCCGCGCGGCCAAGATCTACCAGGACTTGGACAACCGCCCGCTCGCCCTCGCGCTGATGGAAGAGGCCTCGCGCGACGCGCGGACGGTCGGCGTCGCCGTCGCCAGCGGCCTCGGCCGCGCGGAGATGCTCGACTCGCTCGGGCAGGCCGCCGGCGCGCGGGAGCAGTACGAGCAGGTCTTCGCCGACGCGCCGGACGCCGAGACCGCCGGCCGCGCGCTGGAGAAGATGGTGGACGTGACCCGCCGGATCGAAGGGCCGGTCGGCGCGCTCGTCCTGCTGGCCTCGAAGATCAACTCCGGCTCGAAGTACGGGGGGGAGCCGGGGCGGCGCCTCTTCCTGCAGATCGCCGGCGAGATGCGCGGACAACTGGCCGCCGACGCCGTGACCGCGGCCTTCGTCCACGCCCTCGCCCGCGAGGCCCACTGCGAAGCGTCGCTGCCGGCGGAGGTCGTCCTGTCCGCGGCGAGCCTGCGCGAGGCGGTCGGCGAGCAGGACATGGCGGCGACGATGTACAAGCCGCTCGCCGTCCTGCCGGGCGAGAACGGCGAGGCGGCGCGTCACGGCCTCGCCCGCAGCCGCCCGCGCGAACTGCCCCCCGGCGTCGATCCCGCCGATCCGCTGCGCCTCGAGGCGCTGGAGCGGGAGCAGGCCTGGCCGCTCGTCCTCAAGGCGATCACCGGCGCCCTCGACGGCAAGGACGCGGCGCGGGCCCGCACCCTCGGCGCGCGCGCGGCGTTCCTCGTCAACGACCCGACCTGGGCGCGCGAACTGCTGGAGAAGCTGTCGAGCCCGGGCCCCGAGGCGGCCCTGATGCGCGGCGACGCGCGGGCTCTGGCGGGGGAATGGCCGACGGCCTGCCGCGACTATCGGGCCGCCGAGGGTCCGGAACTGGGCGAGGCCGCGGCCGGCTGGCTGCAGGTGCGGCTCGCCGCCTGCGAGACGCGCGAGGGGAAGGACGACGACGCCCGCGCGCGGCTCAACGCGCTGTTGGAACGGAAACCGGGCGAGCCGGCGGCGGTCGCCGCCGAACGGCTGCTCGCCCAACTGCCCGTCGCCGACCGCGGGCGCGCGTCGGGCAAGAGGAACGGCTGATGAGCGTCGCGCGCGCCGAACGTCCCGACACCGCCGCGTCGCTGCGCGAAGAGGCGGTGGCGCTGGCCGGCCAACTGGCCGACGCCTCGCGCCGGCTGCGCGCGGCCCTCGAGGAGAAGGACCGCCTCTCCCGCCTGCTCGACCTCGTGCTGGAGCGCATCGACATCGGCGTCGTGCTGCACGACGACGAAGGGCGCGTCCTCGCCGCCAACGGCGCGGCGCGGCAGATGGGCGCGGTCGAGATCGGCCCGAGTCGCCGCGCGCTCGCCGACTGCTTCGATCCGCGCGCCGACGTGATCGACGAACGGCCGTTCCGGCCGCGCGGCGTCGCCGGCCCGACGTGGGTCGCGCGGCGCGCCTTCGTGCCGCTTCCCGGCGGCGGCGCCGGACGGCTGCTCACCGTGCAGGACGTGACCCGCGCGCTGAAGGTCGAGGAGCAGGCCGGACGCCGCACGCGCCTCGAGGCGCTCGGCCGGATGGCCGCCGAGATCGCGCACGAGGTCCGGAACCCGCTCGGCAGCCTCGAGCTCTTCTCGTCGCTGCTCGTGGACGAACTCGCCGACCGCCCCGAGGCGCGGGAGATGGCCGACCAGCTGCTGCTCGGCGTGCGCCGCCTCTCCGGGACGGTGACCCATCTCCTCTCCGCGGTGCGCGGCCGCCCGGTCGAACGGCGGGAGTGCGACGTCGCGGCGCTGGCGCGCGAGGCCGCGGCCGCGCTCGCCCCGGTCGCCGCCGCGCGCGGGGTGGACCTCGCGGCGCCGTCCGAGCGCGCGAACGTTCCCGCCGCGCTCGACGAGGAAGGGATCCGCCAGGCGCTGCTCAACCTCGTCGGCAACGCGCTCGACGTCACCCCCGAGGGGGGCGCGGTCCGCATCTCCGCCGCGCTCGTCGGCGCCGACGTGCGGATCGAGGTCGCCGACTCGGGCCCCGGCGTTCCGCCGGAGATGCGCGAGCGGATCTTCGAACCTTTCTTCACCACCCGCCGCCAAGGGACCGGCCTCGGGCTCGCCGTCGTCGAGCGCGTCGCCCTCTCCCACGGCGGCGCGGTGCGCATTCTCGACGCCCCCGAAGGGGGGGCGCTCTTCCGCATCGAACTGCCGGCCCGCCCCGACGGCGCGGACGGCGAAGACCTTTTGGACTAGCCGGAGGCGCGGCACGTGAACAGCAAACGACCCGCGGTCTTGGTGGTGGACGACGAACCGGCGATGCGTCTGGCGATGGCGCGCGTCCTCGAGCGAGCCGGCTTCGAGGTCACGCGGTGCCACGACGGCCACTCGGCGCTCGAGGCGCTGACGGCGCGCCCGTGGGACGCGATGATCAGCGACGTGCGGATGCCGGGGATCGACGGCAAGGAGCTTCTGGGACGCGCGCTCGCGCTGCGGCCCGAACTGAAGGTGATCCTCGTCACCGCCTTCGGCGCGGTCGAGGACGCCGTGCTCGCCGTGCGCCGCGGCGCGGCCGACTACCTGCTCAAGCCGTTCGCGCCGGACGCGCTCCTCTCCGCGCTGCACCGCGCGCTCGGCCCCGCGCCGGGCGAGGAGCAGGCCCGCGCCGCCGGCGAAGGGCCGCGCCTCGTCGGCGAGGACCCGCGCTTCCGCGACCTCCTGGACCAGTTGACGCGCGCCGCGGCGACCGACAGCACGGTCCTGCTCACCGGCGAGAGCGGTTCGGGCAAGGAGCTCGCGGCGCGGCTGATCCACGCGCGCAGCGCGCGGCGCGCCGGGCCGTTCGTCGCGGTCAACTGCGCGGCGCTCCCCGGCGAGCTGCTCGAGGCCGAGCTGTTCGGCGTGCGGCGCGGCGCCTACACCGGCGCCGACCACGACCGGCGCGGCCACTTCGAGCGGGCCAACGGCGGCACGCTGCTGCTCGACGAGGTCGGCGATCTGCCGCTGCCGCTGCAGGCCAAGCTGCTGCGCGCGCTCGAGGAGCGGGCCGTCGCGCCGCTCGGCGCCGGCGAGCCGGTCCCGGTGGACATCCGCGTCGTCGCGGCCACGCATCAGGACCTCGCGCAGGCCGTCTCCTCGGGGCGGTTCCGCCAGGACCTCTACTTCCGGCTCCGCGTGCTGCCGCTCCGCGTGCCGGCGCTGCGCGAGCGTCCGGCGGACATCCCGCTCCTCGCCCGCCACATCGCGAGCGAAGTCGCCGAGCGGCTCGGGCGTCCCGCGCCGCAGATCTCGGACGCGGCGATCGCCCGCCTCTGCGCCCATCCCTGGCCGGGGAACGTGCGCGAGCTCCGCAACGTGATGGAACGGGCGGTCGTGCTCGACCGGGTCGGCACGATCGTCCCCGCCGACCTCTTCCTCGACGAGTGGGCCGCCGCGCCGCAGACCGGCGAGGCGCTCCAGCCGGGGATGACGATCGCCCAGATGGAGCGGCGGCTGATCGAGACGACGCTCGAGGCGGCGGGCGGGAACCGCACCCGCGCCTCCGAAATGCTCGGGATCTCGGTCCGCACGCTCCGGAACAAGTTGCGCCTGTTCCGGGAGGATGGGCAGGAATACGCCACTGGAGTGTCAATCTGATGACGGCGCCCGGCGCCATTTGCCTCCTTTCCGGCGCGCAGGGCGCCCCGGGGGTCCGCGGAAGCGGGCACGTCTCTTGCTTGCAATGCCATGCATCCCGTCGGGGGATGCGGGAGAGGACAGGACGATGAAGCCGATCGGCATGGTCAACGAGCCGTTCCTCGACCGCATGGAGCGGGCGATGGACGCGATCTCGCGCCGCCAGCAGCTCGTGGCGTCGAACGTCGGCAACATCGACACGCCGGGCTACAAGACGAAGGACCTCGACTTCAACGCGGCCCTGGCGCAGGCCGTCCAGGCGGGCGCCCGGTCGCTGCCGCTGCGGACGACCCGCGAAGGGCAGGTGTCGGCGCCGACCGTCGGCAAGGGCGCGGCGCAGGCGCAGGCCGTCGCCGGCCTGACCGTCCGCAACGACGGCAACAACGTGAACATCGACCGCGAGATGCTGGCCCTCACCCAGACGCGCTACCGCTACGACATGGTCACCAGCGTCGCGCGCATGAGGGTCAAGCAGCTGCTCTCCGCGATCGAGGACGGGAGGGGCGCATGAGTCTCGACACCGCGGTCAAGGTCGCGGCCAGCGGCCTGACGATGCAGCGGGCCCGGATGGAGATCGTCGCCTCCAACTTGGCCAACGCCCAGACGACCCGCACCGCCCAGGGCGGCCCGTACGTGCGGAAGATCGCCCAGGTCAAGGCGGTCCCGCTCAACGAAGGGACGTTCAAGGACGCGATGGACCGGGCCGTGCGCGGCGTGCAGGTCACCTCCGTCTCCGACGACCAGCGGCCGGCGCTGCGCAAGTACGAGCCGGGCCATCCCGACGCCGACAAGCAGGGATACGTCAGCTACCCGAACATCGACCCCGCCGAGGAGATGGTGGACATGCTCTCCGCCGTCCGCTCCTACGAGGCCGGGACGAACGTGGTCAAGACCGTCCTGCGCATGAACGACCAAGCGCTGTCGATCATCCGCTGAGGCGGGGAAAGGACCTAGGCGATGAACACCGGCGGGATCCGCGACTTCGGCATCCGCGCTCCGCTCCCCGAGCCGAAGATCGGGCGCGCGGACGGCGGCGCGGCGCCGACCGAGGGGCCGAGCTTCGGCCAGGCGCTGGAGAGCGCGTTGAAGGAGGTCGACGGCGACCTGCAGAAGGCCGACGGACAGGCCGCCTCCTACGTCGCCGGCGAGAACGTGGACCTGCACACCGTGATGCTCGATCTCGAGCGGGCCGACCTCGGCTTCCGCACGATGGTGCAGGTGCGGAACAAGCTCCTCGACGCCTACAAAGAAGTGATGCGCTTGCCGGTCTGACCGGCGTTCGGATAAGGCGCTGACGCGATGAACCCAATGCTGGCCCAGATCCGCGACGCTTGGAACGCGCTGTCCTCGAAGCAGCGCGCCACCCTCGTCGTCTCCGCGCTGCTGACCTTCGCGGCGGTCGCCGCCATCGTCTGGTGGGCGCGGCAGCCGACGTGGGCCGTCCTCTACACGGGGCTCGACCCGAAGGACGCGCAGGCGGTCGTGCAGGAACTGCAGGGGCGCAAGGTCCCGTTCCAGCTCGACGCCGGCGGCACGGCGATCAACGTGCCGTTCGAGCAGGTGGACAAGCTGCGGATGGAGCTGGCGGCGAAGAACCTCCCCGGCTCGGGCCGCTTCGGCTTCATGGAGATGTTCAGCCAGGACACGATCGCCCAGTCGGACCGCACGCAGCGGATCCGCTACCAGAAGGCGCTGGAGGACGAGCTGGCGCGGACGATCGAGTCGCTCGACGAAGTCCGCACCGCGCGCGTCCACGTCGTGCTTCCCGGCGACCGCGTCTTCCTCGACGACCAGGACACGGCCAAGGCCTCGGTGACGCTGACGCTCGGCCGCGCCGTCGTGCCGAGCCCCGACAACGTGCGGGCGATCGTGCACATCGTGTCCGGCGCGGTGCAGGGGCTCTCCCCGGAGCGGGTGAGCGTCGTGGACACCGCCGGCCACACGCTGTGGGAAGGGGACGGCGCCGCGGGCGGCCTGATCACCGCGCGCCAGGGCGAGATGAAGCGCGGCGTGGAGAAGGACCTCGAGGCGAAGGTCGCCAAGGTGCTGGAGCCGCTCGTCGGCCCCGACCACTACGTCGTGCGCGCCTCGGCCGACATGGACTTCGAGAAGGTCACGCGCAAGGAACGCCAGATCGATCCCGACAGCGGCGCGCTGATCTCCGAGCAGAAGTCGAAGGAGAAGTCCTCCTCGTCGTCCGGCTTCGCCGGCGGCGCCCCCGGCACGGCGTCGAACCTGCCGGGCGCGGCCGGGCCGAACGGCGGCTCGGGCTCGGACACTTCCGAGTCGAGCACCACGACCAACAACTTCGACTACTCGGTCGTCGAGAAGACGGTCGAGGAGCCGATCGGCACGGTGAAGAAGCTCTCCGTCGCCGTCCTCGTCGACCAGGCCGGCGGCCCCGCCGCGGCCGGCGCGCCGCGCACGACGACCCCGCGCAGCGCCGAGGACATCAAGCGGATCGAGGACCTCGTCCGCGCCGCGATCAGCTTCGACGGCAACCGCGGCGACGTCGTCACGGTGCAGCAGGCCCCGTTCGCGCAGCCGGTCGAAGAGCCGTCGCGCGGCTTCGACTGGAAGGCCTACCTGCCGTACGCGAAGTACCCCGCGCTCGTGCTGCTGCTCCTGCTCGTCTTCCTGCTCTTCTTCCGCCCGATGCTGAAGACGACGCGGGACGCGATGGGCCGCAACGCGCCGCGCCGCGCGATCGCGGCGGTCGGCCCGGCCGGTCCGGCCTCGGCGGCCGCGCTGGCCGACAAGGACCGCCAGCTCCTCGGGCCGGCGAGCCAGGTCGAGCTGCTGCGTCAGCGGCTGGCCAAGCTCGCCGCCGAGCAGCCGTCCGGCATGGCGCAGACGGTGCGGGTCTGGCTGAACGAGCAGAAGGAGCAACAGTAAATGGCCGGGTTCGACGGGATGGCCGGCGTGCAGAAGGCCGCGATCCTCATGACCCTGATCGGGGAAGAGGGCGCCGCCGCCGTCCTGAACGAACTCGAAGGGGACGAGGTCAAGGCGATCACCGCGGAGATCGCCAAGATCAAGATGATCGACCCGAGCCAGCACGCGTCGGTGCTCGTCGAGTTCCAGGACATGATCCAGGACGCGCGCGCCCTCGAGCTGGCGGGGGCGCCGCTGGCGCGCCGGCTCCTCTCCCGCGTGCGCCCCGGCGAGGACGCCGAGAAGATCATGAAGCAGCTCGAGCCGCGCCGGAACCGCGAGGAGGACGGCGCCGATCTGCCGCTGCCGGAACTGCCGGAGAGCCTCGTCTCGGCGCCGGCGCGGCGGCTCTCGATGCTGCTCCAGGACGAGCCGGCGCAGACCGTCGCCCTCGTGCTCGCCCACCTGCCGCCGCGCCGCGCGGCGCAGGTGATGAACGCGATGGACCCCGAGCGGCGGATCGAAGTGACGCGCCGCATGGCCTCGATCAAGGAGGTCCGGCCGGAGGTCGTGACCCGCGTCGGCGCCGTGCTCGAAGGGCGCCTCGCCGCGATCTGCGACGAGCCGCTGATCCCGATGAACGGCGTGCAGACGGCGGCGGACACGCTGCAGAGCCTCGGCCGCGCCGCCGGCGGCGAGATCGTGGACGCGCTCGCCGAGAGCTGCCCCGAGCTGAGCCAGCAGCTGCGCGACATGCTCTTCACCTTCGACATGCTCCTCGCGCTCAAGGACCGCGACGCGCAGGAAGTGCTGAAGATGGTGGACCGCGGCACGCTGGCGCTGGCGCTCAAGGGCGCCGACCCCGAGCTGCAGGAACTCTTCTTCCGCAACATGTCGGAGCGCGCCGCCTCGATGCTGAAGGAGGAGATGGAGTTCCTCGGCGCGCCGCGCCTCGCCGACGTCGAGGCCGCGCAGCGCTCGATCATCGACATGGTCCTGCGCCTCGAGAAGGAAGGCGCGATCACGCTCGAGGAGCCGCAAGGTGCCGCGCGGTAGGCTGGTCGAGGCGGCGCGGGCGGAGGCCTACGAGCCGCCCGAAACGTCCGCCTCGCTGCTCGACTCCTCGCCGGAGGCGCGGATCGACGAGGCCGTGCGCGCCGGCTTCGCCCAAGGGCTGCAGCGCGGCCGGGCCGAGGCCGCGGCGGCGCTCGACGCGGAGCGGAACGCGCAGCGGCAAAAGGCGGCCGCGGCGCTGGCCGAGATCCACGCCCTGCGCGGCCAGGTCCTCGCCGCCCTCCGTTCGGAAGTGCTCGACCTCGCGGTGGAGATCGCCGGGCGGATCGTGCGCGAGCGGATCGAGTCGGGCGACCCGGTGGCCGCGCGCATCGCCCTCGAGACGCTCGCCGACGCGCCGACCTCCGCGCTGCGCCGCGTGCACGTCTCGCCCGACGACCACGACGCGCTCCTCTCCGCCGTTCCCTCGCTCGGCGGCCCCGGGACGGTGGAGATCGTCCCCGATCCCTCCGTGCCGCAAGGCGGCGTCGTCGTCGAGAGCGGCGAGGAGACGGTGGACGCGCGGATCGACGTCTCGCTCGCCGCGGCGCGCGACGCGCTGGACGAGGAGCGATGAACGAGGACTGGCGGGAGCCGATGCGCCGCGCGCTCGCGTCGGCGCGCGCCCGCGTCGGCCGCGCGCCGCTCGTCGTGCGCAGCGGCCGCGTCGTGCGCGCCGTCGGCCTGTCGATCGAATCGCTCGGGCCGCGCGTCGCCGTCGGCGAGGAAGTGCGGCTGGAGACCGCGTCGGGGAAGCTGATCTCGATGGCCGAGGTCGTCGGCTTCAACGGCGCCAACGTCCACAGCATGCCGGTCGATCCGGTGCGCGGCCTGCGGCACGAGGACCGCGTCGTGGCCACCGGCCGCCGTCCGCGGATCCCCGTCGGCGACGCGCTCCTCGGGCGCGTGCTCGACGCCGACGGCCGCCCGCTCGACGGGCTCGGGCCGATCCGCTCCCGCGCGCTGCGCTCGATCCACGCCGAGCCGGTGCCGGCCTTCTCGCGCCCCACGATCAGCCAGCCGATGACGACCGGCGTGCGGACGATCGACGGCCTGCTGACCCTCGGCCGCGGACAGCGGATCGGCATCTTCTCCGGCCCCGGCGTCGGCAAGAGCCGCCTGCTCGGCTCGATCGCGCGCTACGCCTCCGACGAGCGGATCGTGATCTCCCTCGTCGGCGAGCGGAACCGCGAGGTGCGCGAGTTCGTCGAAGGGGCGCTCGGCGAAGGGCTGAAGCGCTCGGTCGTCTTCGTCGCGACCTCCGACGAGTCGGCGCTGCGGCGCGTCCGCTGCGCCCTCGCCGCCACCACCGCGGCGGAGGAATTTCGCCGGCAGGGCCACAACGTCACGCTGCTGATGGACTCGCTGACGCGCGTGGCGATGGCGCTGCGCGAGATCGGCCTCTCCGCCGGCGAGCCCCCCTCGACGAAGGGGTACACGCCGTCGGTCTTCGCCTTCCTGCCGCGCCTGCTGGAACGCGCCGGCTGCGAGGAAACCGGCGGCGCCCTGACCGGCATCTACACCGTCTTCGTCGAAGGGGACGACCTCACCGATCCGGTCGCCGACGCGGCGCGGGCGATCCTCGACGGCCACATCGTGCTCGCCCGCTCGCTCGCCGAGCGCGCCCACTACCCGGCGATCGACGCCCTCGCCTCGGTCTCCCGAGTGATGCCGGCCGTGACGAGCCGCGAGCACATGCAGGCGGCGATGCGCGCGCGGCGGCTGATGGCGATCTACCGCGACGCCGAGGACCTCGTGGCGATCGGCGCCTACCGGCAGGGGATGGATCCGGAACTCGACCTCGCCGTCGCCCGGCATCAGGCGATCGACGAGTTCCTGCGCCAGGACCTGACGCAGCCGTCGCCGCTCGAGGAAACCGTGCGCCGGCTCGCCGAGCTCGGAGCGGCCTGACGATGGCGCGCTTCCTGTTTCGCCTGCGGGCCCCGCTGCGGCTGGCGCGGCTGCGCCGCACGGAAGGGCGCAAGGACCTCGCCTTGGCGCTGCGCGACCGGACGATCGCCGAGGACCAGCTCCGGTCCGGGCTGCAACGCGTCGAGACGATCGGCGCGGAGATCGTCGAGTCGGTGCGCGGCGGCGTGGACGGGGCCTCGCTTCGGGCCTACGCCGCGGCGCGCGACGCCGCGCGGGCGCGGGTGCCCGGGCTGCGCGACCGCGCGCTGGCCGCGGCGCGCGCCGAAGACGAGGTGCGCGAACGGCTGAAGCAGATCGGGCGCGAGGTGCAGGTGCTCGAGAAGCTGCGGCGGGAGGCGTTCGAGCGTTGGCTCCGCGACCTCGCGCGCCGCGAGCAGGCGATGGTGGACGACGTCGTGTTGGTGCGCCGCGCGCGCGCCATGGCGACGGAGGGACGGCAATGAGGCTGCGGCATGTTCTGGTCGGCGTTCTCGGCGCGGCGGTGTTGGTCAACCTGATCATCGCGGCCGACATCCTCGGCAATCTCGGCCTGCTTCCGGGCGCCGAGGCCGGCGCGAAGGAAGAGGTCCGCGCGCCGAAGGACGCGCCCGCGGGGAACGCGGGGGCCAAGGAGGCCGAGGCGGCCTACAAGGCGCTCGTCTCCGAGCTGCAGGCGCAGAAGCAGACGCTCGACAAGAAGTCCCAGGAGCTGGCGGAGCGGGAACGGCAGGTCGGCGTCGTGCGGGCCGAGCTGCAGGCGCAGCAGGACCAGCAGCCGGCGCAGGCCGCGCGTCCCGGGCAGCAGGGAAGCGGCGGGGCGCAGTCGCAGCCCGGCGACTCGTTCAAGCGGTTGGTCAAGGCCTTCGCCGGGATGGAACCGGAGAACGCCGCGCGCGCGCTGGCCGAGCTCTACAACCGCGACCGCGACACGGCGATCGACCTGATGCTCGCGCTGCCGGCGCGGCGCTCCGGCGCGATCCTCGACGCGCTCGCGCAGACCAAGCCGGGACTCGCCGCGGACATCTCGGCCGACATGTCCCACCGGGACGAACCGCGCGCGCAGTGACCCGCCGCGCGTTCCGCCGTCATCCTCGACGCGCGCCGCCCCCTAGGCGGCGCGTTTTCTGTTCGAAGGCGGCGCGGAAGCAGAACCACTGGTGCGGCGCCTCGCGGATCGCCCACTCGACCTCGCGCGCCATCGCCTGGACGATCTCCCGCTGCGCTTCGCGGCTTCCCGCCCCGAGCCGCGGCTCGATCGGCGGACGCATCGCCAGCCGGTACGACAGCCGGCCGGTGCGGAAGACGAAGACCGGCAGCAGCGGAACCTCCGCGGCGCGCGCCAGCGCGGCGGGGCCGGCGGGAAGCGGGAAGGGACGGCCGAAGAGGGTCGTCTCGACGTTGCGGCCGCCGCTGCGCGGGCGGTCGCCCTGCACCGCCACGATGTCGCCGCGGCGCAGCGCGTCGAGCAGCTTCATCCCCTGCAGCGGATCGTCCCCTTCGAAGATCGTCGTGTAGTTCGCGCCGCCGGCGCGCCGCAGCATCTTGGCGACGAAGAGCTGCGCCCGCGGATCGACCTCCCGCTCGCGCACGACGTAGACGTGCCGTCCGCGCTCCGCCGGAAGCATCGAGCCGACCTCGAAGTTGCCGAGATGCGCGGTGACGAGGATGAAGCCGCGTCCGCCCCCCGCGACCGCGCGCCAGTTCTCGAGCCCCTCGGCCTCGATCCGGACCTGCCGCGACGTCGCGTGCCGCTCGTAGCGCTCGCTCAAGCACCACGCGAACTCGCGCATCGTGCGGTGGATCCGGCGCTGCCGTTCGAGGAAGCCGCACGGGCCGAGCACGACGTCGAGGTTGGCGGCGATCGCGCGGCGGATCTTGCGCAGGAAGACGAAGAAGAAGGCGGTGAAGAGGGCGATGCAGAGCCGCACGCCCCAGTCGGGGAGGATGGAGACGCCCCAACG